>JBBSLV010000252.1:0-6264 GCA_038233535.1 Tepidisphaerales bacterium
AAGCACCCCGAACAATGTTGACCGGCAAGATTTTGCCGTAAGTCCCTTTGCGCCATCGTGTGCAAAAGCGCGCAAAAGGAGTTACCACGTTAAGCGGCCTTGGGCTCCACGATGATTCGCACGTCGACACCCGCCCGGCCCAGCATGGTGATCAGCATGTCGACGCTGAACCGGCCGATCCTGCCGCTGACCAGATCGCTGATGCGGGGCTGGGTCACGCCGAAGACTCTGGCACTCTGAGCCTGGGTGAGGCCGCGCTGCTCGATCAGGCGCGTGATGCGGATCATCAGGTCAGCTCGAATGCGGAGGTTCAAGGCCTTCGCGGGCGAGTTGCCGAGGGCCTCGAAAACGCTGCCCGTCGTCGTCTCGTGCTCGATCCGCTCAACGCCGACGGTTGACCGCACGGAGCGCGACGACTTCGGCATAGCGCCGCCGCGCGAGATCGAGGTCCGATTGGTTCGTTTTGCGGGTGCGCTTCGCGAACGCGTGTAGGACATAAACTGCCTCCTCGAACTTCGCTACGTAGACGACGCGATGTTCGACGATCGTATGCACGCGAACCTCTCGCACGCCCGAGCCTACCGTGGAAAGCGGCTTCCAGTCCAGCGGTTCCAACCCCTGCTGGATGCGGTACAGTTGGTATCCCGCCTCGTCCTCGGCATCCGCGGGAAACGCGCGCAGATCGGACTTTGACGATCCCATCCACGTCACCGGCTTGAGCCGCGCCGCTTCCATTTATAGTACTTTTTATATATACCTGCCAGTCCGGTGCGACCTCGTCACATGGGTTTCCCGCACTTCTTCCACGCCGCAGCAGCTCGAATGCTTTCACGGGCGCCGCAAAAGGAGTTACGGCGTCAAGCGGCCTTGGGATCCACGGTGAGATCTACGCGGACGCCCGCACGGGTGAGCATCTTGAGGAGCATGTCAATGCTGAACCGTTTAAGTTTTCCCCGCATCAGATCGCTCATCCGCGGCTGCGTGACCTGGAACAAGCGTGCCGCTTGTGCCTGAGTCAGCTTCCGCCGTTTGATGATTCGCTCGATCCAAATGACCAAGTCTGATTGCAACTGCAAGTTTCGAGCCACGTCGGGGGGGAATCCCGAGTCTTCGAACACGTTGCCGCAGGACTCCGTGAACTGCCCGTCGGGGATTGCCTGCTTACCCGCCGCCCCGTTGGAGGACGACTTCCGCGAGCCGACGGCGCGCGATGTTGAGGTCGCGCGGCGAGGTTTGCTGGCTGCGCTTTTCGAACGCGTGAAGGACATAGACAGCCTCCTCGAACTTGGCGATGTAGATGAGGCGATGCCCAACGCCGGTATGGACGCGGATCTCCATCACGCCAGTGCCGACGGTCTTCATCGGCTTCCAGTCGCGTGGCGGACCTCCCCATTGAACCCGTCGCAATTCCGTTCCGAGACGGGCCTTCGCGTCCGGCGTGAACGCGCGCAGGTCTTGGAGCGAAGAACCCATCCAACGAACCGGCTTCGGCTGGGGCACGATCATACCAATACTGATATACTTCGCAACGTGTTCTGTCCTACTTTCCGTACTTCCCTTTCCACTCCCGAAGCAATTCAAACGCCTTCATGGGCGTCAGGTCGTCCAGCTTCGTGCCCGCCAGGGTGGTGAGCAGCTCCTTGGCCGGGTCGATAAACAGCGGCATCTGCTGATCGTCGATCTCGGCGGCGGTCTTGTCGCTCTTGCGGCCGCGACTGACGCGCGGTCGGCCGACGTGCTGGACGGCGAGCTCGCTGAGGAGTTGCCGGGCGCGCTCCAGCACGGGCTTGGGGACGCCCGCCAGCCGGGCGACGTGTACGCCGTAGCTGCGGTCGGTGCCCCCTTCAACGATGCGGTGCAGGAAGATGATCTGGTCCTCCCATTCGCGCACGGCGACGTTCAGGTTTTTCACGCCACGGAACCGCTGCGCCAGGTCCGTCAGCTCGTGGTAGTGCGTCGCGAACAGCGTGCGGCAGCGCACTTCACCGGCGATGTGCTCGGCGATGGCCCAGGCGAGGCTCAACCCGTCGAGCGTGCTCGTGCCCCGGCCAATCTCGTCGAGGATGACGAGGCTGCGGTCGGTCGCGTTGTTGAGGATGTTGGCGGTTTCCGTCATCTCGACCATGAAGGTCGATTGCCCGCCGTGCAGCTCATCGGATGCGCCGATGCGCGTGAAAAGCCGGTCGATCAGGCCGATGGTTGCGCTCTTGGCGGGAACGTAGCTCCCGATCTGCGCCAAGAGCGCGATGGCGGCGACCTGGCGGATGTAGGTGCTCTTGCCGGCCATGTTCGGGCCGGTGATCAGCGAGAGCGAATCGCCGTCGCCGAAGCGGGAATCGTTGGCGACGAACTCGCTGCCGAGCTGCTGCTCGAGCACGGGATGCTTTCCATCCACGATCTCCAGCACGCGCTCGTCGACGACTGATGGACGACAGTAACGTCGCTCGACCGCCAGCGTCGCCAGGGCCGCGAGGACGTCGGTCCGGGCGATGCCGTGCGCGAGTTCCTGAAAAGCCTGCACGTGCGGGAGCAGCGCCTGGCGGATGTTCTCGAACAGTTGCTGCTCGAGCGAGATCGCCTTGTCCTGCGCGCCCAGCGCTTCGGTCTCGAATGTCTTCAGCTCCTGGGTGATGTAGCGCTCGGCGTTGGTCGTCGTCTGCTTGCGCGTCCACGCCGCCGAGACCTTGTCCTTGTGGACGTTCGTTACCTCGATGTAGTAGCCGAAGACCTTGTTGAAGGCGACCTTCAGCGACGGGATGCCGCTCTCGCTCGACAATTGCGCCTGGTAGCGGGCCAGCCACTGCTGGCTGTTCGTGCCCATGTCGCGAAGACGATCGAGTTCCGGGTCGAAGCCCTTGGCGATGACGCCACCCTCGCGCAAGTGCGGCGCGGGATCGGGGAGGATGGCGCCCGCGAGATACGTCGCTTGCTCGGCGCAGAACGGGCGCGCGGAAGACAACTCCGGCGAGACCGCTTCCGCGCTTGAGAGCGACGCGAGCAGGTCGAACAGTTTCGGAAGCGCGTTGAAACACCTGCTCAACCCCGCGAGGTCGCGCGGCGCGCAGCGCCCCACCGCGATGCGCCCGACAATCCGCTCGATGTCGCACACGTCGTCGAGCGCGGCGACGATCCCGCGCAGCGCCGGCTGTGATTCGAGCAGCGCCGCGATCGCGGTCTGGCGCGCGTGGATGTGCTCCAGCTCGCACAGCGGATAGCGCATCCACTGCCGCAGCAACCGCCCGCCCATCGCGGTGCGCGTGCGGTCGATGGCGCAAAGCAGCGACCCTTCCGTGCCGCCCGAGCGGACGGTACGGTCGATTTCCAGGCTCCGCCAGCTCGCCGGGTCGATCGCGAGGTGGTCCTCGATCACGTGCCGGCGCAGCGGGCGGAGGTGGGCCAGCCCGGTCTTTTGCGTTTCTTCGAGATAACTGAGCACCGCGCCGGTCGCGAGGACGGCGGGGTCGTCGTCGGCGAATCCCGAACCGCCGGCGGTGCGGATGCCCCACTGCCGGCTCAGCTGCTCCTTCGCGTGGTGCGGGGTGAACTGCCAGCCCGGACGCACCGTGATCGCGTTGATGCCCAGCGCCTTGATGCGCGTGCCGATCTCGTGCGGCTGACCCGAGGCGTGCTCCGGGATGATGATCTCCGCCGGGCGCAACCGCGCGATTTCGTCGAGCACTTCCCCCTCGCTGCCGCTCATGCCCACGCACGTTCCGGTCGACATTTCCACCCACACGAGCGCTGCCCGATACCCGTCGCTCTTCGTCAGATGAAACGCGACGGCGGCGAGGAAGTTGTCGCTCCGGCCGTCGAGCAGCGGGTCGTCCGTCAGCGTGCCGGGCGTCATCAGCCGCACGACCTCGCGCTTCACGACGCCCTTGGCCAGGGCGGCGTCCTCCATCTGCTCGCAGATCGCCACCTTGTGCCCGGCGGCGATCATCTTGCGGAGATAGCTCTCGACGGCGTGAAACGGTACGCCGGCCATGGGGATGGCGTCCTCGGCGTTGATCCCGCCCCTGCTGCGGCTGGTGACCGCGACGCCCAGCGTCTTGCCGGCAAGGATCGCGTCGTCCCAGAACATCTCGTAAAAATCGCCCATGCGGAAGAACAGGACGTAGCCGGGGTACTGCGATTTGAATTGCTGATACTGCCGCATGGCAGGCGAGAGCTGGGCGTCGCCGGGGGCGCGCGGGACGGGCTTAGGCGCTTCAACGGGTGTCGCGGGCGCAGCGTCTTCGCTGGCAGAATCGGTGAATACGGGCCTGCTCACGGCGATGGGCGGAAGTTAGGGAACTGTGCGCCGCATGGCAAGGGAAACGTCATCGCGCATCAGAAATCGTTCAGAGTTTCGGTGGCGAGCGATCACTATCCGGTGAATGGTGACGCGAAAGCGGACGGGTGGGCGCTCACCGATTTGCAATTGACAATTCACAATTGACAATTGGCAATTGGCAGTTGAATGCAGCCGAAGCTCGTCATCCCTCTCTTTCCATCGCAGATCGGCGATCGCAAATGATGACTCCCCTGCTCCTCCCCGCGCTCTCGCTTGCTCACCGCGAGCTGATCCGCTTCGTGCGGCAGCGCAGCCGGCTCATCGGCGCGCTGGTCACGCCGGTCGTCTTCTGGCTGCTCATCGGCGGGGGAATGGGGCGGAGCTTCAGCGCCCAAGGATTGCCCGGGGGCGAGAACTTTATCCGCTACTTCTTCCCCGGCACCGTGCTGATGATCCTCCTGTTCACCGCGATCTTTTCGACGATCTCGATCATCGAGGATCGCAAGGAAGGGTTTCTTCAGGGCGTGCTCGTCGCGCCGGTGTCGCGCATGGCGATCGTGCTCGGCAAGGTGCTGGGCGGGACCGTGCTCGCGTTCGGTCAGGGGCTGTTGTTCCTCGTGCTCGCGCCAACGATCGGCATCAAGCTCACCGCCGCGTCGGTGCTGGCGACGATGGGCGTGATGCTCCTCGTTGCGTTCGCGTTGACCGCCCTGGGGTTCTGCCTCGCCTGGCGGATGAGCTCCACGCAGGGGTTTCACGCCATCATGAATCTGTTCCTTATGCCCATGTGGTTCCTCTCCGGCGCGTTGTTCCCCGCCAGTGGCGCGATGGGCGGGCTCGGGTGGATCATGCGACTGAACCCGTTGACCTACGGGCTGGCGGCGCTGCGGCGGGCGATGTACTGGCACGATCTGCCGGTGTCGACGACCATACCGCCCCTGGCGATGAGCCTCGGCGTGACGATTGTCTTCGCCGGCGCGATGTTCGCCCTGGCCGGCGCGATCGCGGGCAAAACGACGTCGGGCGACCTACAATGAAGTCCACGCGCGGGCACGATGGCCGAAATTGAAGACCTGAAATGAGTCGAACCCAGAAAATCCTGACGACGATGCTGTGGGGGCTGCTCGTGCTGGTGATGGTCAGCGCCATCGGCGCCGGCTGGTGGAAGCGCGAACCGCGCGACGTCACGGCCGACGGGACGATCGAACTCCAGCCCGTCGATGGGCCGAAGCGCGGCGACGTGTTGTTTCACGTTCCCGCCTTCTCCCTCGTCAATCAGAACAACCAGCCCCTCACCCATCAGACGTTCCGCGGCAACCCGTGGGTTGC
This sequence comes from Tepidisphaerales bacterium, assembly GCA_038233535.1. GTDB lineage: Bacteria > Planctomycetota > Phycisphaerae > Tepidisphaerales > Tepidisphaeraceae > DASYWJ01. Next base: position 5,603 of record JBBSLV010000252.1, read on the forward strand.
GGCCTTTATCTTCACGCAATGCGCCGGGCCGTGCCCGATGATGTCGTCGAACATGGCCAGGCTCCAGGAGCGCGTGCCGCACCCGGACCTCAAGCTCGTCTCGTTCACCGTCGACCCGCAGCGCGACACGCCGGCGGTGCTGAAGCAGTACGCGCAAGACCTCAAGGCCGACGAGGCGCGATGGTCGTTCGTCACGGGATCGGCCCAGGCGATGGCGGACGTCGCCCGGGGGATGTTGCTGCCGTTCATGCCCGCGACGGAGTCGGCGGACATCACACATAGCACCAAGTTCCTGCTGGTGGATAAGGACGGAAACGTCCGCGGGATTTATTCGCCCGACGAGATGGACGCGCTGGCGACCGACGCCGCCGCCCTGGTTAGCGCTGGCGAGGCCGCTTCAGCGGCTGGGTCTTCCCCATCCCCCACCCCATAAAAATCCCATGGACGCCGCCGACCTCCACATCCCCGCCCTGCGATCGCTGAACAGCGCCAAGGCGATCGGCGCCATCCTCGCGCTCAGCGCCGCCGTCTTCGCGTTCCTCGTCTGGCTGATCTACTTCAAGCCCGCCGCCGGGTACTCCTCCGACGTGATCGGCTTTCTCCCGGCGCTGAACGCGCTGCTGAACAGTTGCGCGACCGTCTTCCTCATCACCGGCTTCCTC
>JBBSLV010000253.1:0-6257 GCA_038233535.1 Tepidisphaerales bacterium
CAGCCGGCGGAATGACGTTGGGTCACTGGTCACTGGTCAAGTGCGGAGACAACTCCGTTTTTCCTTGACTATTGACGAATGACCAGTGACCGTTGACTAATGACTAATGACCAATGACCTCCCTGGGAGAACCACCATATGTTCGTCCACTGCGTTTACTTCTGGCTGAATCCCGGTGTGCCCGATGAGCAGCGGCGGGCGCTGATGAACGACTGCGAAGACATGCTCTCGGAGATCCCGACGGTGCGGCACATCTGGTCGGGTTTGCCCGCCGACCGCCCGCGCGACGTCGTCGACAGCAGCTATGACGTGGGCCTCTGCGTCGTGTTCGACGACGTGAAAGGTCACGACGTGTACCAAGACCACCCGACGCACGACGAGTTCATCAAGCGCCACAAGCAGCATTGGAAGCGCGTTCAGGTCTACGATCACCATCGCGGCACGCCGGCTGTGAAGGAGTAGGAGGGGGTGAAGAGGTGGTGGGGTGGTTGCGTGGTGGAGGGTGGAGTGCAGAAGCGACTTCACACCACCACTGCACTACCCAACTGCTCCATCGTTCTCCTACCATACGCCCATGGCGCTCTTCGGCAGGCCAAGCGAGCAGGACGAGGCCAGGGCCGCGGCGTACCGCGACTGGCTGCTTCGGCGCAATCCATACGCGATCGCGTCCACGGTGCTGGGGGTGTTCAGCCTGACGCACCTTGGAGCACTGTGGGTCGACGGCTTTGCCGCCATCGTGCTTGGGGTGATCGCGCTGCGGCAACTGTCGCGCGGTGACGTCGCCGGGCCGACCGAAGGCCGCGGCCTCGCGTGGCTCGGCATGGTGACGGCGGCGCTGAGCATCTGCATCGCGATCGTCCTTTACCAGTGGGCGTGAGAAAAGCGCATGGGATGCTTCACGACGATCCTTTTCCTCGCCGGCGGGGTGTTCGTCATGGTGACGATGATCCGCTGGTTTGAGCAGGCGACGGAGGCCGTCGAGCTTTCGTGGTGGAACAAGGTGTTCGTGCTGCTGGCGATGCCGTTCACCGTCTGGTTCTTCCCGTCGCGCGTCTCCGCCGGCCGACCGATGATGCCCCCGCGGCACGAGCCGGTGCGCGGGTTCGGGAAGTTGCCCAGGGGCGGGATCGTCGAAACGATTGCGACAGACGAAGCAGCCCCTCACCGCAACCCTCCCCCCGAGTACAGGGACAGGGGGCAAGACCAACCCCCGCCCGGCACGCCGCCGGAGTTCCTCGTCAAGCCGGCGATCCCCCCGCCCAGGCCAAAAGGCGCGCGACCCGCCGTCGACCCGGAGAAGCTCGCGAAGTTGAAGCAGAAGATGCGCGAGCAGGGCATGCTCCCCCCGGACGCCGAATAGTCGGACCACCGGCAATCGCCCCCCGTTTGGCGGCCGAGACCCCTTCCGCGTATGGGCGTCGCCTCGCCCATCGATTATCATTTCGCCGGTCGGGCCTGTAGCTCAATGGTTAGAGCAGGGGACTCATAATCCCTTGGTTCTCGGTTCGAATCCGAGCGGGCCCACTTTTGCGCGAAGGCGACAAGCCCATGCCTGAAGGCGTGGAGGCGTCGTTGTCTGCCGAATCCTCACGGCCCGCTCACCGCGCCATGGCCGGGGAGGTGCCGCGGGCGTCGGGGTGTCCTTCATTGGTGGGTTCGTCGTCGTAGCTGACGCCCAGCGGTTCCGTGAGGTTGTAGCCCGACTCCCCGTGGACGGTGATGTCGAGGCCTTCGATCTCGTCCTCGCGGCTGACGCGCAGGCCGATCGTCTTGTGGATGATGATCGCGATGACGTACGTCATCACGAACGCGAAGACGGCGGCGATGCTCAGGCCGAGAAGCTGCTTGAAGAACTGCTCGGATCCCCCCATGACCGGGCGGATGGCGAAGAGGCCGACGAGCAGGGCCCCTGCGGCCCCGCCGACGCCGTGGACGCCGAAGGCGTCGAGGGAATCGTCGAACTTGAAGACGTTTTTGATGCGGCACCCGCCGTAGCAGACGAGGCCGCCGATCGCGCCGATCGCCAGCGACCCGGCGGGCGTGACGTGCCCGGCGCAGGGGGTGATCGTCACCAGCCCGGCGACCATGCCGCTGGCGAAGCCGAGAATTGTTGGCTTCCCCGCGTGAACCCACTCGGCGATCATCCACGCCGTCGCGGCGGCGGCGGCGACCTGCGTGTTGGTGAACGCGAGCGCGCTGATGCCCATGAAGCTGGGCAGCTCACCGCCGGGGATGGCGATCGTCGAACCGGCGTTGAACCCGAACCAGCCGAACCACAGCAGCCCCGCGCCAATCAGCGTCAAGCCCAGCGAGTGGGGCGGCATCGGGACGCGGCCGTACCCGAGGCGCGGGCCGATCACCAGGCACAGCGCCAGCGCGCTGACGCCCGCCAGCACATGCACGACCGTGCCGCCGGCGAAGTCGAGCACCCCGTAGTTCCACAGCGACCCCTGCACGTTCCAGACGTTGTACGCGACCGGGCAGCACACGAACGTCGACCAGATCAGCATGAACAGGATGAAGGGTCCGAACTTCACGCGCTCGGCGACGGCGCCGACGATGAGGGCGGGGGTGATGATCGCGAACTTCCCCTGGAACATGACGAGCGCCAGCTCGGGCACGCCCGTGGGGATCGCGTTCTCCATATCCCGGACCCAAGCACGCGGTACATCTGGCCCGGATCGGTGAACGACCGCAGCAGGATGAGGTCGGGATCGAAGCCCAGCAGCCCCCACTCGCCCCACGTGACCAGCGGCGCGTTGCCGGGGAATGTCATCGCGTAAACCGAGGATGATTCAGTGCAGCCCGATCACGCCGATCGAGACCAGTGCAGCAGAGGAACATGTTGAGCACGTTCTTCGCGCGAACCATGCCGCCGTAGAACAGCGCGAGACCGGGCACCATCAGCAGCACAAAGGCCGAGCTGACGAGCATCCATGCGGTGAGGCCGTTATCAATTTTCACCGGCGAGCCCGCTTCAGCGGGCGGGGTCGTTCCCGCTGGCACCGCGACGTCCGTTCCCGGCACCGCGGTCTGCGCGCTTGCGAGCGTCGTGAACGCGACGAGAATCAACGCAAACATACAAAGGCGCGACCAGGGCCGGAGCGGGAGCCGTCAACATGAACTTTCCTCCGTCCACCGCCGCCAGACGGTGCCGCTCAAAGCGGATCAAACAACCAACCGATCAATCGTTGTTGGAGCTCTGAAGAAAAGGGGCACCGCGGAGGCGCAGGGGACGCAGCAGAGGAAGAATGGAAACGGATGTCTTTCCCGCGTTTTCTTCCCTCCGCGTCCTCTGCGCCTCAGCGGTGAAACCCGGCTTCTTGAAAGCGCTTACAAGGCCTTTTCGTCGCGCTCGCCCGTGCGAATGCGAATGGTTTCAGCGATGGGGTAAACGAAGATCTTCCCGTCACCGACTTCGCCCGTCCGCGCCGAGTCGACGATCGCCGACACGGCGGCGTTCGATTCCGAGCTCTTCACGACGATCTTGAGCAGGATCTTGGGGACGAACCCGACGTCCATCTTCGCGCCGCGATATCGCTCGGTGTGACCCATCTGCCGGCCAAACCCTTTGCACTCGATGGCCGTGACGCCCAGGATGCCGAGCTTGGCCAAGGCGCCTTTGACGGCGTCCAGCTTTTGCGGCTTGATCACCGCTTCAATCATCTGCATGGAGGGACTCCTTCGACTCGATATTCGCTTGGGAACACCCACCCTGGAACAACCACCCTAGAACAACGGCGGTGCCAGAGGGGGCAACGGGAATGAAATTGAGGATCGCGCGAGAGAAAACGCCCGAAAATACGGCTTTCGGAACATCCGGGGCGGGAATCAACAATCGGCGTGGATTGCGCGGTCGTTGCGCAGGAGGTCGTGGCGACGGCGGCGCTGCCTAAGAAGTCAGCAGACCTCTTCCAACACGTGTTCGGAAACGAAGATGGGGACGCTCGTCGCGACCCCCAAGGCAATTGCGTCGCTCGGGCGGCTGTCGACCTTTACGACCTGGCCGTCCTGGCGGATGTGGATGCGGGCGAAGAACGTGCCGCCCTCGAGGTTGTTGATCTCGATCCGGTCGATCGTCCCGCCCATGCCGTCGATCACGCTGGCGAGCAGGTCGTGCGTCATCGGGCGCTGCGTGGCCTGCCCCTTGAGCCGGCGATCGATGGCCATGGCTTCGGACGAGCCAATCACGATCGCAAACTTGCGCTCCCCATCCACCTCGCGCAGCCAGATAAACTGCGAGTCCTGCATCTCGCTGATGATGATCTTGCTCAGTTCCATCTGAACGATGTTGTTCTCGTCGTCAAACGCCATGGCAGTGAATCCACAGTAAAACGAGCGTGAAATTGGGTCAAGCGGGAAAGAGGCGAGGAAGAAGCCAGTAGCCGGTCCCCCGTCTTCCTTTGCTGGGTGCGTGACTGTTTCGGCGGGTGCCCGTCGAAAATCAGACCTGCCCACGAATCTCACGAATGGGCACGAATTCGTGAACATTCGTGTCGATTCAGGTCGATTCGTGTTCCGATTGCATTTCATCCCTCGTGGGTGTGGCGCAGCCTCGTGAGAACTCGGAATGACACCTGTGTCGTCGGATTGTCCGTGAGGCAGCAGTCACGTCGCCGGTGGCGTGTCGTCCTGACCGACGAGTGAGATCGAGTTCTTTCCGCCCTGCTTGGCGCCGAACATCAGCGCGCGGTCAGCGGCTTCGATGAGGGCATCGACGTCGCTGGCGTCGTAGGGGAAGACGGCCAACCCGCCGCTGATCGTCAGCGTGCCTTTTCCGGTCTTGCCGAGGTTGCTGAAGTCGGGAAGCGAGAGCAGCCGGCGGAACCGGTCGAGAATGAACATCACCGACTGCGGCGGCCGACCCGGCGCCGCAATGGGCTTGCCCTCGCGCGGCTGACTCTCTCGCGGCTGGCGGGGGCCTTCCTTTTCCCAGAACACGACGGCGAACTCATCCCCGCTGATCCGCGCAACCAGGTCATGGTCCCGGCAGCAGCGGCGCATCAGCGCCGCCGTCTGGCGCAGGATTTCATCGCCCACGCCGTGGCCGTACTGATCGTTGTATTTCTTGAAGTTGTCGATGTCGAACAGCAGCAGCGTGACGGGGAACCGCATCGAGCGCGCCTTTTCGATGATCCGCGTGAGGAAATGGCGGAAGTAGCGCCCGTTGTACAGCCCCGTCAGCTCGTCGGTGATGGCCAGCTTCTGCAATCGCGTGTGGCGATCTTCAAGCGTGACGATCTTGCCCATCAGGTGCGCCAGCTGCGCGAGAAAGTGCCGGCCAGCGCTTTCGTCCCCGTTTTCCTGTCCGTCGCGCGGGAGCGTGAGGCAGAGGCCGGCCATGTCCTCGCCGTTCATCCGCACGGCGTGGCGCAACGTGATCGAGTCGTCCCGCGCCGGCAGCGGATGCTCGGACGCATCACGACAGTAGGCCAGTTGCATCGTCGGCCCGATCCGCTCGTTGATCCGCTTCACCGCGGCCGTCGGCGTGTCGTGCGGGTGCTGGAGCATCGCGTCGAGCAAAATCTCCGCCAGCGGCAACCCCATGAGCAGCGCGACGTTTCCCGGCGGGGACGAGACGAGTGGATCGGACCGTGCGTCGTCCGCAGACGAACCCGATGCGATGCGCAGCGGAACGGCGCCGAAAACCTGGTGCAGCTCGGTCGGAGTCGTCGGCGTGATGACGTAATCGTCACAGCCGAACGCCAGCATCTTGCGCGAGACCGGTTCGAGCGACGGCTGCCCGAACAGCAGGACGCGCGCCTCGCCCGCCGCCTGGCGAAGCGACTTCACCGCCGCTTCCGGGCGTCGCTCGATCGGCTCGGCCGACGCGAGGACGGTCGTGTACGGGTGCGCGGCGATCTCGGCGATTGCGTCAAAGTACGTCGCGACCGACGTCACGTGCGCGCCGGGCATTGCTTCGGAGAGCGCACCCTGCACGGCGCGGGTGGCATCGCCGACGAGGAGGATTCGTTCGTGCGCCGCGCGGCTCATGATTCATCCCCCGAAGACGGCATGGCCGGCTGTTCCTGGAGCAGCGCGCGAAGCTCATCGGCGGTGAGCACGGGCTCGCCGACGTTGGCGTCGTCGCTGCTGTCAAATTCCGGTTCACGCGGCGCGGACGGCGACGGCTCCGGCGCGGACGCCGGACCATGTGGGAGCATGAGCGGCGCACGCAGCGGGCTGGCCGTGTGGCCGGGCATGGTTTTGATCGCGATCGTCTCAACGGGAAACGCGCCCGCGCCCGTGCGGTGCAA
>JBBSLV010000254.1:0-6186 GCA_038233535.1 Tepidisphaerales bacterium
AGCCGCGACCCCGCGCCGGCGAGATTCGGCGCGTCCATCGCCAGCTCGACCATCGCCTCCGACGCCGACACGGTCGCTCCATCGCTGCTCGTGTGGCACGTTGTACACCGCAGCGTCGCGAACAGCTCGCGCCCCTCGCGCACGCGCGCTTGCTCGCGCAACCGCTCGCTCGACTCGTGGGTAAGCAGGGTTGGCGGGACGGACTCGGGCAGGAACTCGTCTGACGACCACAGCAGCCGCACGACGGCGTCGCCGTCCGTGGGGCTCGTATACTCGGCCACGATCTTGTTCTTTCCGCGCTTGAGCTTCGCGACCTTGCCCTCGATCATCGACAAATCGTCGCCCGCCCCTTCGAACGCGATTTCGTCGTTGACCGTCACCTTCAGCGCCCCACGGCCCTGGGCGGAGAACAGGGTGTCCATTCGGAATCGCTGCGTGAGGTCGCCGGTGAACGTCGCCTTGAACGGCCCCGGCGGGAGGAACGGCGTGGGGGCTTTGCCGGCGGGGACGTTGAGCGCGATCAGGCGCGACGCGCGCACGTCGGACTTCGTCGCGCCGTCGGGACCGCTCGTCGTCGACTCGAATCGCGCCGTCACGCCGGGCGCGGATTTTTCGGTGGCCCCTGGCAGAGCCGGGGGCTTTACCGGCGCGGCGCCGCGGAACACCGGCACGGTCTGCGTCGGGTCCGAAGATGGGGGCGCCATGATCGCGCGCGCCATCGAAATCGCGACCCAACCGCCGACGAGCGGCAACAGCAACAACCGAAGCGGTTTCGTCACGCGTTACTTTCCTGCTGCCGAGGCCGCCGCGGGCGCCTTATCGGACGGTCCGCCGACCTTGTTGATCGTGTGGTAGATCGAGTGGTTCAAGTCCTTACCGTCCGCGGTCTTCAGCCTGAACTCGATCTTCTGCTGCATGACCGGCTTGAGATCGGCAATCTTCAGGAAGACTGTCTTACCGTCGTCGGACAGAGTCGCTTCGTCCACGTCGACCATGTCCCGCTCCTTCACGGACGGATCCTCCACGCTGACCTCCGGCGAGCCGTACTCGCTCGTCCAGAGGTAGTTCCACTGGTCGACCGCGTAGTTGTCGAGGTTCGTCGCGGCCTTTTTGTCGAGCGGGTTCGTGAAGGTGATCGAAATGCCGTCGGCGGCAACGTGCATCGCGGTGGGCATGGTGACGGGCTTGCCCGTGTAACGGACGCGCTGGAAGCACGCGTCCTTCGCCGCCGTCGTCTGCCAGCCCTTCAGGCCGGCGACGTAAAGCTGCCCGTCGGTCGCGTTGAACCGCGCGCGGGAAATGCCGCTCTCGAAGCCCAGCGGGAACTGCACGACGCCCCCCTGATACAAGCCGTCGCCGATGTCTTCCTTCAGGACTTTGAACAGCGCACACTTCCCGTAGCTCAGGTGGAGCATGTCGCCCTGGAACGGTCCCCACTTGTCGTTGGGAACCCAGACCTGCCCGCCGGAGGAGTTATCGACTTCGCCGTGCGGGAGCCAGCAGATCGGCGGGTCGTATTCGGTCGGGGGCGTGTCGGTCTTGGCCAGGTCAACCACGCCCAGAAACCCGCCGGGCTTCACGATGCTGAGCCGGCACTGCGGGGTCCAGGTGCCTTCGTTGTCGGCGACGCTGATCTCGCCGTTCGGTCCCGCGCCCATGCCGTTGGGGGCGCGGACGCCCGTGGCATAAACCTCAAGCTTCGAGCCGTCCTTGCTCACCTTCAGAACCGTGCCGTTGTGGTTCGTCAGCGTCTGCCATCCGCGCCCGCCCGGGCGCACGGGACCGGCCTTGGCGAAGTAAAAGTTCCCTTCCGTGTCGGTCTGAAGGTCGAAGGCGAACTCGTGAAAGCTCTCGGACACTTCAACGTCGTTGTTAAAGTTCTCGTAGAAGTCCGCTTCCCCGTCGTTGTTCCCATCGGTAAAGCGCGTGATCCCGTCACGGCCAAGGACGTACACCTGGTCGTCGACGATCTTCAACCCCAGCGGTTGGAAAAGTCCCGATGCGAATCGCTTCCACGTGACCTTTTCCAGCTTGTCGTCAACCCCCGAGGCGACCCACACGTCCCCGCTCCACGTGGAGAGCGCCGCGCGTCCGTCGGAGAAGAAATCGAGACCCGCAAAGCGGATCCACGCGTCGTACGGGTTCTCTTCCGGCACGGGGATCGTATCGACGACGTACGGGCCGTTGCCCGTGCCGACCGACCCCTTCACCTCGACCGTCTTCGGCCAGATGCCGGGGCCGGCCTGGGTCAGCTCGTCGACGTCTTCCTTCGCCGCCGCGATGCGCTTCAGCGCGTTCTCGCGCACCGCGCCAAGGCGGCTGAGCGACACGCGATAGGTCGTCGATTCCTTGCGAGGCGGGAAGATCACGGCCTGGCTCTTGCCGATCGTCGTGATCTTCGATCCCTCGGCGTTGACCTGAACTGGCTGATCGTCGTCGACCTTGTTCACGATCATCGTCAGCGGCTTGTCCGACGCCGAAAGCTTGATTGTCCGCGTAAAGACCGGCTGACCGTCCACCGTGTGAATCGATGGTGTCTCCAGCACCTCGGTCGCGCCGACGGTGTACGCCAGCGCGATCTTGTTGCCGTGACGGTAAAGCCCCTTGTAACGCCCCCACTCGCGCGGGAGCGGGCCGAACGGCGTCGGGCGCGGGTCGGCGAAATCCTGCGTGTCGCCCTCGCGGGCGCTGGGCTGCTGCTTCGTGGTGAACACCAGCTCGCCGTCGGCCATGGGGAACGGCCCGTGCGAGCCGTCGAACGTCACGCCGGTCAGCGTCACGAACCCGCCGGTCCACCCCCCGGCGTAGCGGAGCAGCTCGGTGTCAAACAGAATCGCGGCTTCGTCGGCATCGCCCAGCTTGATCGCGATTCCCTTCAGCGCGGTGTTGCCCTCGCCCGCGCCGATCGTGTGCGCGAGGAACGGCCCGTAGTCCATCCGTTCCCACGCATTGGCCGACGTCGTGTTCACCTCGTTCCAAGCCTCCTTGTCCCAGGCAACGGCCTCGGCGGATTTGGCGTGAAACAAGATATTGGCGGGAACGGCGATGGGCTTGTCCTGCCCCTTGGGCTGCCATCGGAGCTGAATCCCCGCCCCGCCGCCTTCCTGCTGGAACTCAAGGCGGATCGGGTGATCCCCCTTGGTGAGTTGCATGGTCTCCGTCTTGGGCTCGTGGACCGGGGAATTGAGCTTGTCCAGCACGAGTTTGTCATCAATGTACAGCCGCGAGCCGTCATCAGACGTAAGCGTGAAGGGATATGCCCCATCCTCGGCGATGCGCAGGATGCCCGTCCAGCGGGCGGAGAACTTGGTGGACAGCTTCGTCTTGTGGAACTGCCCTTCAGCGCCGCGGAAGTTGACGTTCCGGTCGACGCGGACCAAAAACGGCTTGTGATCATTCAGCGTGTTCAGATCCGTTACGTCGCGGAAATATTCACCCACCAGCCCCGGCGCGAGATCCCCGGCCGGCGCGCCGGCGACCTGCGCGTCAGCGCCGCCCTGCGGCAGCTCGACTACGCGGATGTTGCGGAACGCGACCGCCGCGTTCGCGTCGTGATTCTGAATCCCCACGTGCCCGCGCGTACCGAGCTTGCCCGTGAACTCGTTCACCACCTCGTCGTTCAGCTTCACCGTGACCTGCTGCCCGATCGCCTTGATCTCATACGTGTTCCACTCGCCCGCCGGCTTGCTCGCCAGCTTTGTCGCCTCCTTCACGTTGTAGACCGAGCCCGTCTTGTTCGTCCTGGCCGTGTCGTGAATTTGAACTTCGTAGCCCTGCTTGACCGCGTTCTGCGGGTCGTTGCCCGGATCGGGGAAGCGGAAGTAGACGCCGCTGTTGTCGCCGGGGTTGGACGTCTTCCAATCCAGCGTGTAGATGAAATCGCCGAACTGCTGCCGCTCGTACCAGAACAACCCCATGCCGCCCTTGGAGACGAGCGTGCCATCGATCAGCTCGAACGAGCCGGGACCGCACTGCTTCCACCCGGCGGTGTTTTTCCCGTCAAACAGGACGTGCGCTTTCCCATCGTCCGCCCGCGCCACGGCGGGCATCACGATACAGGCGAGCAGAGTGCAGCAAACGATGGTGCGGGCGAAGCGGATCAGTGTCATGGAATCGGTCATCCTCTCGTGTGTCTGTCTCATGCATTTATCGCGGGGGCGAGGCAGGGGGCGCCTCCCAACTATAGGTCGCGTCGAACCGCGGCGGGCCGGGTCGTCGGGGTCTTTATCTCCACCGCAGGCTTGGCCGGGATCACGTAGATGTTGCGGAAGCGAACGGGGTTGCCGTGGTCCTGCAACATGATCGGCGCCGGGCCGGGCGTTTCCTCCTCCATCCCGGCGCGGGTCGGGCCGTCGATCTCCACGTCGTCATGGATCGTCACCCCGTTGTGAATCACGCTCACCCGCGCGTTCTTCGTCTTCTTTCCGTCCGCGTCGAACTTCGCGGCCTGGTACTTGATGTCATACGACTGCCAGGTCTCCGGCGGGGTGCATGCGTTCTCGCGCGGCTTCTTCTTTCCGTAAATCGCGCCGCACCCGTGCTTCTCCGCAGGCAGCCCGTATGAGTCCAGTATCTGAATCTCATACCGCCCCTGAAGGTACACCCCGCTGTTGCCCCGGGCCTGGCCCTTCACCTCCGGCGGATGATTAGGCAGCCAGAACTCCACGTGCAGTTGCACGTCCTCGAATTTTTCCTTGCTGATGATGTCGCCCCCGCCGGCCACCATCGACTCGTCTTCCAGCACCTTCCACGGACACGGCTTGCCGTGGCGCGTCGTCCAACCATCGGTGTTCTCGCCGTCGAACAACACGATCGCCCCGATCGGCGCCCCGATGGGGGGCGTGCTCGACCCGATCGTCCCAAGACGCGCCTCGTCCGCCGTCGCCGTCGTGGTCGCCGGCGCCGTGGTGGTTGTGGGCGTCGTCGTCGCCTGCCCGGCCGTCGATTCCTGCGCGCGGGCGACCGCGAACATCAGCAGCAGCAGGCACACAACCGCAATGCAGCCGAGCCGGCGGATCATCACATGGCTCCTCGTATTACCGTGCCGTCAGAACGGCGTTGAACCGCCGCTGCGCCGAACCCCGTGCGCATCCACGGGAAATTGTACCCAGCGGGGACCAATCAGGCCAATGCGCAGCGCGGGCATTCGCTTCTCCGCGGCGGAACCGGCGTCGCTTGCGTCTTTGTAATCGCTGCATCTAACGCAAAGTGCGCTACGCCAGCCGTGCGCGCTACTGCCCGCCCATCAGCACGGCGAGCAACCCCTTCTGCGCGTGCAGCCGGTTCTCGGCTTCCTGGAACACGAGCGACCGCTCGCTTTCCATCACCCCGTCGCTGATTTCGTATCCGCGGTACGCAGGCAGGCAGTGCAGCACGACGGCGTGCTTCGGGGCGTGCGACATCAGTTTCTCATCGATCGCGAAGCCCGCGAAATCATTCAGCCGCTTCTGCTTTTCCGTCTCCTGACCCATGCTGACCCAGGTGTCGGTCACGATCACGTCCGCCTCGCGCACCGCGGCGGCGGGGTCGCGCAGCGTCGCGTAGCTCAGACCCGGAACCTGCGCCGTGAGTTGCCGCACGTCGTCGTCCGGCAGCTCGTACCCCCGCGGCGCCGCGAGGATGAACCGCATGTCGAACTTTCCGCACCCGGCGGCGAGCGAGCGGACCATGTTGTTGCCGTCGCCGACGAACGCCATCGTCAGCCCGTTCAGCTTCCCAAAGTGCTCCTCGATCGTGAGCAGGTCGGCCATCGCCTGGCAGGGATGGTTGTAGTCGGTCAGCCCGTTGACGACGGGGACGCTCGACCACTTGGCGAGCTCCGTCACCTTCTCATGCTCGAACGTGCGGGCCATGATCCCATCGCACATGCTGGAGATCACGCGCGCGATGTCGCGCAGCTCCTCGCGCCCGCCGAGGCCGACTTCCTCCTGCCGCAGGATGATGCTGCTCCCGCCGGCCTGCGTCATCGCGACGGCGAAGCTCACCCGCGTCCGCAGGCTGGGTTTTTCGAAGATCATCGCCAGCGTCTTGTTGGCGAGAACCGAGTCGTTGCGGCCGGTCGTCTTCAACTGCTGCTTGAGGCGCTTGGAGACGTCGAGGACGTGACGAAGCCAGTCGGTCGAATGGTCGGTGATGGCGATGAAGTGCGAAGATGTCATTGGTCACTTGTCATTGGTCACTTGTCAT
>JBBSLV010000255.1:0-6159 GCA_038233535.1 Tepidisphaerales bacterium
CGGGCGGCAGATGTGGCGCATCGCGGAGGTCGCGGTCATGAAGATCCCGATCATTCGCGCGATTTACCCGGCCGTGAAGCAGGTGACGGATTTCGTCATCGCCGACCGTGGGACGCAGTTCCAGTCGAGCCGGGTTGTTGCGGTGCAGCCGCACGAGAAGGGGATCTGGTCGATCGGTCTGGTGACCGGCGCCGGCTTGCCCCCGCTGAGCGAGGCGATCGGCCAGGACATGGTGACGGTGTTCGTCCCGTCGTCGCCGACGGCGTTTTCCGGGTACGTGCTGGTCGTGCCGCGGGCGTCGGTGGTCGAGCTGCCGCTGACGGTTGAAGATGCGATGCGTTTGCTCGTGAGCGGCGGGGTGCTCGTGCCCAGCGGGGATGCCAAGCCGAAGGTCCAGCCGCGCGAGGAAGTCGTGGCGGAAGTTGAGCCGACGCGGGCGGCGCCGGTGGAGCCGCGGGTAAGTTAATTCCGGCGGCTGAAGCGAGCCATCCGGGCGTCGCGCGCGGCGGGTTTTTCCAGGCGCGGTTCGTTTGCGGGTTTTCCAGTACACTGCCCCGTTGCGTGAACACGACAAGACCGACCCCCCAATGTCAGGGGAAATGGAGGAGCTCGCTGTGATTACAACCGTATCGTCTCGGCACATGGATGTAACCGTGCCGCTGAAATCGTACGCCGAACAGAAAACCGATAAGCTGCACAAGTACTACGACCGAATCCAGGAAATCGAGGTGATTCTCGATTCCGTGAAGGATGGCGTTCGCGTTGAGATGATCGTCAACGCAGAGCACAAGAACATGTTCATCGCCCATCATGATCAGGGCGACGCCTACGCGTGCATCGACGGGTGCGTGGACAAGCTGGAGCGTCAGCTCAGCGAACATAAGAAGAAGGTCAGGAACCGGAAACATCCGGGAGCCTAAAGATTTTAGATTTTAGATTGGGGATTTTGGATTGAGATGGATTCGCGCGGGGCTCGTTGCCCGGCCAATCCAGAATCATCAATCCAAAATCCAAAATGGGAACCGAGCGAGCGTTTATGAAATTGAAGGACTTCATCGTCGCCGATGCGATCGTGGCGGACTTGGCGGCGGGTGATCGGGACGGGGCGCTGCGGGAGCTTGTGACCTCGCTGGCCACCGCCGGCGCGCTGCCGGCCGATGCCGTTGACGAGGTGGTGTCCGCGCTGATCAAGCGCGAGCAGAACGGGTCGACCGGGTTCGGCAAGGGCGTGGCCGTTCCGCACGTGAAGCACCCGAAGGTCGCGAAGATGGCCGGCACGGTTGGGCGCAGCCAAAAAGGCATCGACTTCGCCGCGCTGGACAACCAGCCCGTCTACACCGTTGTGCTGCTGCTCAGCCCCGAAAACCAGCCGCAGCAGCACCTCAACGCCATGAACATCGTCTTCACCAACCTGCAAAAGGACATGTTCCGCAAGTTCCTCCGCGGCAGCGAGACCAAACAGGCGATCAACGATCTGCTGGAAGAGGCGGATTCAGGAAAATAGGACTGAGTGCTGAGGACTGAGGACTGAGTGCATGCGCATCCACTCAGTCCTCAGTCCTTAGTCCTCGGCACGTTGGTATGCCGACCGCCTCGCGTGACATTGTCGTTTCCAACAAGCTGGGGCTGCACGCGCGGCCGGCGATGCAGTTCGTGGACGTGGCCAGCGGGTTCAGCAGCGACATCAAGGTCACGAAGTTCGGCGACGAGCCGGGCGAGGCCGACGGCAAGAGCGTGATGGAGATGATCATCCTCGCCGCCACCGAGGGCACGAAAATGCGCATCGACGCCGACGGCGACGACGCCGAAGCCGCCGTCAAATCACTGGCGGAACTGTTCGAGAGCAAGTTCGGAGAAGACGAGTAGGCAGCGGGCAGCGGGCAGCGGGCAGAGAAAAACACTGCCTACTGCCTACCGCCTACTGCCTACTCCACCAACCCATGGAGATCAAAAAAGGCATCGGCGTGTCCCCCGGTGTGGTGATCAGCACGGCCGTCGTGCTGGACGCCGAGGACGTGCTCGTGCCCAAGCGGCAGGGTGACGCCGCCCTCGTTCCCGTCGAGGTTGCGCGCCTCGCCGACGGCATCGACCGCGCGACGCAGGAGCTTAAAGTCCTGCGCGACGAGGTCACCGCCAAGCACGGCAAGGACATCGGGGGCATCTTCGACTTCCATCTCGGACTGCTGAAGGACAAGTCGCTGCTCAAGCAGTTCGACGCCGAAATCAAGAGCAACCATTCCACGGCCGAGTACGCGGTCAGCACCGTCATGCGCCGCTACGCGAACATGTTCCAGAACATGACCGACAAATACCTGTCGGACCGCGTGAAGGACATCCACGACGTCGAGAAGCGCCTGCTCATCGCGCTGATCGGGCAAAAGCGCGAGGATCTGGCGCACCTGACGACCGACGTCGTGATCATCGCCCATGATTTGCTCCCCTCGCAGACGGCCGCGCTGGACAAGCTGCACGTGCGCGGCTTCGCAACCGACGCCGGCGGGCGGACGTCGCACACCGCGATCGTCGCCCGCGCCATGGGCATCCCCGCCGTCGTCGGCCTGGGCAACATCACCAGCGAAGTCAGCGGCGGCGACACGGTGATCATCGACGGCCACCGCGGGGTGGTGATCGTCAACCCCGACGCCGAGCAGCTTGCCGAGCACCGTGAGCTCGAGCGCAAGCAGGTGAAGTTCGAGATCGAGCTGGCCACGCTCGCCAACCTCCCCGCCGAGACCCAGGATGGGCACGCCGTCAGCCTCCAGGCGAACATCGAGTTCGCCGAAGACATCGACGACGCCCTGGCGCGCGGCGCCCAGGGCATCGGGTTGTACCGCACGGAATTCCTCTATCTCGCCTCGACCACCGAGCCCACCGAAGAGGACCATTACGCAGCCTACGCCGAGTCCGTGCGCCGTCTGGGCGGCAAGCCGCTGGTCATCCGCACGCTCGACCTGGGCGCCGACAAGCAGACGCAAGCGCGCAGCGTCAACCCCGAGCGCAACCCGTTCCTCGGCGACCGCAGCATCCGGATGTGTTTGCACGACATCCCGATGTTCAAGCGACAACTCCGCGCCATCATGCGGGCCAGCACGCTGGGCGACGTGCGGATCATGTTCCCGATGATCAGCACGCTGATGGAGCTTCGCCAGGCGAAGATGGTCCTCAACGACGTCACCGAGGAACTCGAGGACGAGGGCGTCCCATTTCGGCGCGACATCCCGATCGGCATGATGATCGAGGTGCCCGCGGCGGCGCTGATGGCGAACCACTTTGCGCGCGAGGTGAACTTCTTTTCCATCGGGACCAACGACCTCATCCAGTACACCCTGGCGGTGGACCGCACGAACGAGAAGGTGGCGGGGCTGTTTTGCCCCGGGCACCCATCCGTGTTAGCCTTGGTGAGGGACGTCATCCGGGCGGGCGCGCGGAATCAGATCAGCGTGTCGGTCTGTGGTGAAATGGCGGGCGACCCCCTGTACACTTTGTTGCTCCTGGGACTCGGGCTGAACACGTTCAGCATGAACGGGCCCGATATCCCGGAAGTAAAGAAAATCATCCGCTCAACGACTATGGAAAACGCGCGCCAGGTGGCCCGCAAGGTCATGAGCTTCGACAGCGAACGACAGGTGATGCACTTCCTGCGCGAAGAGACGCGGAAGTTCATCCCAGAGGCATTTTGAATAGGAGCAGGCAGTAGGCAGCAGGCAGTAGGCAGTGAAGACGAATTAGCGGTCGAGCGCAGCGATGTGTTCCCCTCCCTTCCCTTCTGCCTACTGCCTACTGCATGCTGCCTACTAAGGTTGCATGAAGGAAATGCTGATCAACGTCAGCGAGGGCGAGGAGTGCCGCATCGCCCTGCTGGACAACGGAAAGCTCGAAGAGCTTTACATGGAGCGGACGAGCGCCACGTCGCACGTCGGAAACATTTACAAGGGGCGCGTCACCAACGTCGAGCCCAGCATCCAGGCGGCATTCGTCGACTTCGGCCTGGGGCGCAACGGGTTCCTGCACATCAGCGACCTGATGCCCACCTACTTCGGCCGGGGCGGCGAAGACATACACGAGACGGTGGGCCGGAAAATGGCCCGGCGCGATCGCCCGCCCATTCAGCGCTGCCTCCGGCGCGGCGACGAGATCATCGTCCAGATCATCAAGGAAGGCATCGGCACCAAAGGGCCGACGCTGTCCACGTACCTGTCCATCCCCGGGCGCATCCTCGTGATGATGCCGGGCATGGGAAAAATGGGCGTGAGCCGCAAGATCGAGGACGAGGAGGAGCGCCGCAAGCTGCGCCAGATCCTCGACGGCCTCAAGCCCCCGAAGGATGTCGGGTTCATCATCCGCACCGCCGGCATCGGCAAGAGCAAGACCGAGATCCAGCGCGATCTGACGTACCTCTCGCGCCTGTGGTCCACGATCGAGAAAAAGCGCAAGGAGCCGGCGCCGGTCGAGCTGTACACCGAAGGAGATCTCGTCACGCGCACGGTGCGCGACGTGTTCTCCAACGACGTCGAGCGCATCATCGTCGACAGCAAGGACGTCGCGCGCCGCGTCAAGGAAGTGATCAAGATCACCAACCCGCGCACGAAAAACCGGGTCGATCTCTACGAAGAGCCCGTCCCGCTGTTCCACAAGTACGGCATCGAGCGCGAAATCGAGCTGATGTACAGCCGGCACGTGCCGCTGCCCAGCGGGGGGTCGCTGGTCATCGACTCGACGGAGGCGATCGTCGCGATTGACGTGAACAGCGGCAAGTTCCGCGACCACGCCGACGCCGAGACGACCGCGTTCAAGACCGACATGGAAGCGGCCGAGGAGATCCCGCGGCAATTGAAGCTGCGCGATCTGGGCGGGGTGATCATCTGCGACTTCATCGACCTGCGCTATGAGCGCCACCGCCGCGAGCTTGAGCAGCGGCTGCACGACAACTTCAAGCGCGACCGCGCCAAGACGAAGGTCCTGCGCATGAGCCAGTTCGGCATCATCGAGCTGACGCGCCAGCGCATGCGCCCGAGCCTGAAGCGCTCGATTTACTTCGACTGCCCGCACTGCAAGGGCGCCGGCTTGGTGAAGACGCCGGAGTCGATGAGTTTGGACGTCATGCGCCGCTTGGCCATCGCCGTGAACGACCTGAAGGTTGTGCGCGTCGAGTTGTCCGTGAACCCGGACGTCGCGTTCTACCTTCAGAACAAGAAGCGCCGGCAACTTGCGGGCCTTGAGGGCGATGCGGGCAAGCGCATCCTGATCCGCACGGACGTCAGTCTGGGCCTCGACGAGATGAAGCTCGAGTTGTTCGACAGCCGCGACGGCGTCGTGATCATCGAGGAGCTTGGGATGATCCTCTCCCCGCCCCCGCACGTCACGCAGCTTGGGCGTCGCCCGGCCGGCGGAGGGCGCGGCGGGGGGCGATTCGACGACCGACGCCCGCGCGGCGCCGGCGGTGGCCGAGACCAGAAGCGCGGCGAGGGAGCCAGCGGGCGCGATCAGCAGCGGGGCGGGCCGGACGACGCCCATTCCGAGCTTGACGACGCTGAAGACGCGCTCGAAGCCCGCGAAGAGCGCATCGAGCGCGGCGCCGCGGTGGCGGCGCAGTTGGGGTTGGCGCCGACGATTGTCGACGAGCTCGAGCCCCACGCGGACGTCGAAGGCGAGCCGCAGGCGCGGGCGGATGACGATGCTGAGTCGGACGTCAAAGCCGGGGCCGAACCAAAGGCGGCGGTCAAGCGGCCGTCGTCGCGACGCGGCTCCCGCAAGTCCGCGCCGGCGCCGGTCGAGGCGCGCGAGGTGGAGGAGGACATCGAGGAGCGCGATGATCGCGACGACGAGGGCGCCGTCGACATTGATGAAGGCCCGGATCACACAATCGGGGAGCGCCCCGAGGGCGAATTCGACCGCCCCGGCCGCGACCGCTACCGATCAGGTGGTGGTGGTGGTGGTGGTGGTGGCGGGAGGGGCGGCAGCAGGGAAGGTGGTAGGGGAGCTGGCGATGGCGATGGGGGTGATGCCGTCGGCGCCGGCGGCGGTGGGCGTCGTCGTCGTCGCGGGCGTCGCGGGCGAGGCGGACGTGGGCGGGAGAACGGTGATGCGCCGTCGCAGCAGCAGCCCCGTCAGGACAACCGCCAGCAACAAGAGGGTGGGTCGGGCGGCGGTGGTGGTGGC
>JBBSLV010000256.1:0-6113 GCA_038233535.1 Tepidisphaerales bacterium
AGCCCGCACTCCCCGCCGGAGGTGACGCGCTTGACGATGTCGAGGTACGGCTGCTTCAAGAGCTTCCCGTCCTCGATGAGGCGGATCGTCCCCGGTTGCTCGACGATGAACCTGCGCGCGGTGCCGTCGTGCGTGAGGTACACCGGCTGCCTCAGCCCCCGCGCCAGCGGTTCCAGCCGAAGCGCCGGCGGGCGCTCGACCGACGCCCCCGTGCACGCCGACGCCACCATCAACAAAAAAACGGCTGCTCTAACAGTTGTTCGCATGATTTCGGCAAAGGTACGAGGACCGATCGGCGCACGCCGGCATATTCTACGCCTATAGCTCCGTGTACTTCTTCGCGCTGCCGCGGGCCTTCTCAATCGGGTACTTTTTTGCGTTCTTCGCCATCTTCTTCACGAAAGCGTCGCCCAGGTCGATGCCCAAGTGCTCGGCCAGCAGCAGGACCACGTGCAGCACGTCGGCCAGCTCGTCGGCGACCTCTGTCTTCTTGTCGCGCAGGTGAGCCTCAAGCTGCTCCCCATTCCGCCACTGGGCGTGCTCCAGGAGTTCGGACGCTTCGAGGTTCAGCGTCAGCATGAGATCCTTGGGGTTGTGGAACTGCTTCCAGTGCCGCTCGTCGCGGAAGCGCAGCGCGATCTCGGTCAGCGCCTGGATCGTTTTATCACTCAAGACCGCTTCTCCTGCGCGATCTTCTGGCGCAGCTCGGCGAGCAGCTCGTGCAACTGTCGGTCGATGAACGCCGTGATCTCCTTTGCCTTCATGTGATGCACGACGGCCGGCTTGCCGAACAGCACGCGGATCGGGTGCCGCTGCCAGATGGTCTTGCCCCTCGCCCACGCCTTGAACGACCCCTCGATCACGACCGGCACGATGACCACCTGCGCCTTGCGCACGACCAGCGACGCGCCGTTGAGGATCGGCTGAAGCTCCCCGTCCCCGCAGCGGCCGCCCTCGGGGAACACGGTGAGCATGTTCCCTTCCTGCAATCGGCGGATGGTCTCCTTCACGGCGCCCACATCGCCCTCGCCCTGGCGCACGGGAAAAGCGTTGCAGCGGCGGATGACCCACCCGAAGACGGGGTTCTCAAACAGCTCGCTCTTGGCCAGAAAACTCGCCTTGCGCTGGAGCTGCACGCCCAGGACGGCCGGGTCGAGATAGCTCTGGTGGTTGGCGACGAGCAACACCCCGCCGGTCCTGGGGACGTTTTCCTTCCCGTAGACCTTCAGGTCGAACCACACGCTGCTGAGGATGCGGAGCAGCGCCCGCATGAGGTTGTAAACCACTGCTACGCCCCTCCCGGGGACGGGACCGTTGCCGCCTTGACGCGCGAGACGATGTGCTCGATGACCTGCTCCTGCGTGATGGACGTGGTGTCAACGACCTCCGCGTCGGCCGGCACCGCCAGCGGACCGACCGACCGGCTGGCATCCCGATGATCGCGCGAGACGATCTGGTTGAGGATTTCCTGATAATCCACGATCTCCCCCCGATGCCGCAGCTGCGCCACGCGCCGGCTTGCCCGCTCCTGCGGAGACGCATCCAGGTAAAACTTCAGCTCCGCCCGCGGGAACACGACCGTGCCCTGGTCGCGCCCTTCGGTCACGAGGTTCCCGCGCTCGCGCCCGATCTGCTGCTGCTGGGCGACGAGCTGCTCGCGGATGGCCGGGACGACGGCGACGTACGACGCGGCGCCGGTCGCATCGGAGCCGCGCAGGAGATGGCCCACCGGTTCGCCATTGAGGAACACGCCCGGCGGATGCTTCTCCCAGTCGAAGGTGATCTTCGCGTAGCGCGCGATGAACGAAAGCTCGCGCGGGTTATCGAGCTTCGCCTTGCGGCGCAGCGCGGCCAGCCCGATCGCGCGGTACATCGCGCCGGTGTCGAGAAAATCAAACCCCAGCCGTCGGGCGACGGACAAGGCCACGCTCGATTTTCCCGTCCCGGCCGGGCCGTCTATCGTGATCACCATGGGTGAGGGAGAAGTAAGCGGGGGGCGCGGGGGAGTCAAGGAACGAACAGGTTTGAGGACAGGACGGGCGCAAGGCCCGAATGACGAAACCCGAAATCCGAATGAAACCCGAAGCCCGAATGGCGAAGGAGAACCCGTTCGGGTTTCGGTCATTCGTCATTCATTCGGATTTCTGGTTTCGTCATTCGGATTTCCCCTCCGCCGCCCACGCGAATCCCCGCCGCGTGAGGGTCGCCACCGGCTCGCGCTCCAGCACGTCCACCACGTGCCCCAGCGCGTTGTAAAACACCCGCCCCCTGCCCCACGTCTTGGTCCACACGACCGGCATCTCGCACGGGCCGTTGCCCACGTGCGGGCCGTCGGCGACGGGGAAGCGGGTGGTCATCAGCACGCGCAAAGCCGGGTCAACGTGCATGTAGTATTGCTCGCTGAACACCTCGAACTCGCCGATGCCTTCGGTGATGGGGCTTTGGATATTCGTGGGCTTGACGGTGTAGCGCGTGCCGTCGTTGCCGGGGTGGGCGACGAACTGCCCGCCGGTCATGAATTGCCACGTCGTGTCGTTGCGGAATGCGTCGCCGACCCCGCCGTGCACGCCGGCAAGACCAACGCCGCTTTGCACGGCTTCGCTGACGCCCCGGCTCTGTTCGGGCGTGAGCTTGCCGCACGTCCAGCACGGGACGATCAGGTCGAGCTGCTTGAGCATCGCGACGTCCGCGAACGGATCCAGCGAGTCCGACACGCGCGCGTCGAACCCCTCCTCAACGAGCCAACCGCGAAACAGCTCCGCCACTTCCTTGGGCTGATGCGGCTCATATCCGCCCCAGACAATCAGCGCTTTGCGACTCACCAAGACCTCCTGCTTTCAAATAGCTCGCCGAAGATAGCCGGCTCTCCGGCGCGTGTCATGGCTGCTGGAACGGGGGGTGAAACGCCTTATTGGTGGCAGCGTCATAGGAAGGGTTCAGGGTTCAGTCAAGAACCGCCTTACTCGCTCCTGAACGCTGAACCCCAGCTTCGCTACTTCGCCAGCGTCAGGAATCGGATGCACACGGGTGCGTCCACTTCGATCTTCGAACCCGTCGGCGTCAGCTCGCCTGTTTCCGGATCGATCGCGAACACGACAACGCTGTCCGTCTCCTGATTGGCGGCGAGCAGAAACCGCCCGCTCGGATCGATGGCGAAATTACGCGGGGTTTCGCCCTGCGTGCTCACGTGCCCGCGCGGCGTCAGCCGTCCGTCGGCATCGGCGGCGAAGACCGCGATGCTGTCGTGCCCGCGGTTCGAGCCGTAGACGAACCTGCCCGATGGGTGAACAACCACCTCCGCCGTCGTGTTGCCGCCCTGGAAGTCCTTCGGGAGCGTCGGCACGGCGTCGAATTCCACCAGCGCGCCGCGATCCGGGTCGTAGTTGAACGCGGTGATCGTGTTCCCCATTTCGTTGATGACATAAGCGATCGGCCGGCTCGGGTGCCATGCCAGGTGGCGCGGGCCGGCACCGGGGGCGACAGTTCCCGCCGGCGGGTCATTGGGCGTGAGCGTGCCCTTTTCACCGTCGAATAAGTAGACGAGGATCTTGTCAGTCCCCAGGTCGGCGGCGAGCGCGAACCGGTTGGCTTTGTCGAAGTTGAACGAGTGCGCGTGCGGCTGGTTCTGGCGCTTGGGGTCCGGGCCGCTCCCCTCGTGCTGGATGACGGCCGAGGGCTCGCGCAGGCTGCCGTCGTCGGCGATGGGCAGGCACGCGACGCTGCCGCTGCCGTAATTGGCCGTCAGCACGTGCGTCCCCGCGTCGTCGACGGCCACATGGCACGGCCCGCGCCCGCCGGAGGACTGGCGGTTCAGTTCCGTAAGCTTGCCGGTCGCGAGGTCGATGGAGAAGGCGACAACCGCGCCGCTCTTGGCCGGCTTCGCGCTGGGGAGATCGCCGACGGCGTAGAGATACTTATTCGTCGGGTGCAGCGCCAGAAAGTTCGGGCTCTTGGTCTCCGCCGCGAGCTGTGGCGGGCTTAGCGCGCCGGTCTTCTCGTTCATGCGCGCCACGTGGATGCCCTGGCTCGCGCCGATGAATACGATCATCCCGCCGTCGCCCGTCGCGGGGACGGCGTCCTGTGCGCTTGCTGATGAGTTCATTGCCATGATGACCGCAAGAGATACGCCGATCCTCATCCCAAGGCTACGCCTGATCTGCCGCATTCCGTCCCTCCGCAAAAAATGTGTTCGCATGTGCGGGCGATGATACCCGCCGTTCACCCTTTTGGGGCAGCGCGGGAATACAATGCGGGCGGGACGCATCATGCCCACCATCACGAAAATCTCCGAACAACGCCGGCGCCCGAAGCGGCGGAACGTGTACCTCGACGGCGCGTTCGCCTTCGGCGTGAACCTCAACGTCGTGGCGCGCTTTCGCCTGCGCGAGGGGATGACGCTCACGACTGACGAGGTCGCGGAGATCGAGCGCGGCGAAGTCCGTCAGGAAGTCTTCGACAAGGCCACCCAGTACCTCGGCCAGCGGCTGCATAGCCGCGCGGAACTGCAAAGGAAGCTGTCGCGCGGCGAGTACGGCGAGCGGATCATCAACGACGTGCTCGACCAGCTCGAACAACTCGGCTATGTCGACGACAAGCGCTTCGCGACCGCCAAGGCGACGTCGGCCGCGCAGCACAAGCACCACGGCAAGCGCCGCGCGGCCGTGGAACTGATCAAGGCAGGGGTGACCGGCGAGACGGCGCGACGCGCATTGGAGGACGTCTACGAAACCCACGACAGCATGGCCGTCGCGCGGCAACTGGCGGAGAAGCGAGCGCCGTCATTGCGAAAGCTCGATCCGCACGTCGCGCGGCGCCGGCTCGTCGGGATGCTGTTGCGCCGCGGGTTTACCTACGACGACATCCGCCCGGTGATCGACGAGGTGCTGGGGAAGGATCACGAACCGGACGCGGAGTGAGAAGCGCCCCCTCCCGTGAAACGCACTCTGCGGCTCCGTGAAGATCGGGAGTCCTCAACTCAGCCCGTGGCAACGACATGAGCCGGCCGATATAGTGTCGGCAGTCGTTCGTCCCTCTTTCCCGTCTGATCAGTGGAGCATCACCGTGGCATTGAACGTCAACGTGCTCTTTTCGCCACGACCGCAGGACGTGCAGAGTTTCTCGACCGAGCAGTTGCGCCTCGATTTCGTCATCGAGAACCTCTTCGACAACGACCGGATCTCCTTCACCTTCACCGACCTCGATCGCATGGCCGCCGGCGGCGTCAGCCCGTCGACCGGCCCGGTCACACTCGAGAACCACAAGGAGACCGGCGCCGACTTTTTCCTCCAGCGCCGCGAGCTGGGCGTGATTAACGTCGGCGGGCCCGGCATGGTCCGCGTCGACGGCAAACCGTTTGATCTCGGCCACACCGACTGCCTCTACGTCGCCACCGGCAGCAAAGACGTCACGTTTGAAAGCAGCGACACGGGCGACCGCGCGAAGTTCTATCTGTTGAGCTGCCCGTCGCACGCGGTGTTTCCCACGACGCGCGTGAAGCGCGCCGAAGCCACCCCCATCCCGCTGGGCAGCCAACCGACGGCCAACCAGCGGACGATTTACCAGTACATCCATCAGAAGGGCATCAAGAGTTCGCAGCTCGTGATGGGGTTCACCGAGCTGGCCGAGGGCAGCGTGTGGAACACCTTCCCGCCGCACACGCATTTGCGGCGCACGGAGATCTACTTCTACTTCGACATGGGCCAGAGCGTGCTCACGCACTTCCTCGGCCCGCCCCAGGGATCGCGGCACGTGTGGATCCAAAACGAGCAGGCCGTGCTCTCGCCGTCATGGTCGATCCACTGCGGTTGCGGGACCGGCGCGTACAAGTTCATCTGGGCGATGGCGGGTGAAAATCAGACGTTCGACGACATGGACAAGGTTGGGCCGCTGGAGTTGAGATAGTGTTCCATTCGATGTTCGATGTTCGGTTTCATTCCCTTGGACGAACATCGAACGCCGAAGTGAAACGCAGAGGCAAAAATATGCCCGGACGTTTTGAGCACAAAGTGATGATCGTCACCGGCGCCAGCCGGGGCATCGGCTCCTCGATCGCCGAGGCATTTTTGCGCGAAGGCGCCACCGTCGTCGGGCTTGCGCGGTCCGAGAACACGGAC
>JBBSLV010000257.1:0-6084 GCA_038233535.1 Tepidisphaerales bacterium
CCGTCGGTGAGCTCCATGAGCTGCTTGAGGTAGTTCGCCTGGCTGTGGTCGAGCACGTGATCAGCGCCCTGCTCTTTCACGAGCTGTTTGCCGCGATCGGTGCCGGCGGTGCCGATGACGCGAAGTCCCGCCTGATGTGCGAGCTGAACGGCTGCGACGCCCACGCCCCCGCTGGCGCCATGGACGAGAACGGTTTCCCCCGGTTTCGCGCCGCCGCGGGTGAACAGCGCGCGATACGCGGTGCCGTAGGGAACGCCGATCGCGGCGCCCTGTGCGAACGAAAGGTTTTCGGACAGCGGGAACACGCACGACGCGTCGCACAGGGCGCGTTCGGCATACGTGCCGGTGATCGAGCCCTTTACGAATACGCGATCACCCGGCTTCGCGCCGACACCGGCGCCGACGGATTCGATCGTCCCGCCGGCGTCGGTGCCCGGGGTATAAGGGAGTTCCCTGGGGCCAAAGATGCCGGAGCGGATGTACGTCTCGACGGGGTTCACGCCGGCGGCGCCGATGCGCACGACGATCTGGCCGGGGCCGGGCGTAAGATCGGGGACGTTTTCAAGCTTCAACGCCTCGGGGCCGCCGAAATGGTGGACGCGGATGGATTTCATGGACGGGCACTCCTTCGCCGGGATTCTACGCCCGCAGCGCCTCGTGCCGCGCGAGCATTTCCCGGTGGTGTTGGGCACCGTGGTTTTTGCGGCGCGTGCGGCAGGAGCTAATGCACGCGCCGGCGTCGCATCAGCATCCAGCCACCCAGCACCAGGGCGCCGAGGGACGTGGGCTCGGGCGCCGACACCGCGAAGTGCGTGAGTTCGGAGCCGGCGTAGCCTGAGAGGACGTTCAACGCCGCGTACCGGCGGAACGAGTCATCGTTGACGCGGGTCCACTGGCCGTTCTCGTGCTTCCAGAGCTTCAGCACCGACTCGCTCAGACCCTTTTCCTGCGCCAGCGCGTCGTCGTAGCGGACGGCAAGGTCGACGCCGGTGAAGTCCAGGCCGTGCGCATCGAAGCGCCACACGCCGATGAAGTTGTGGCCCGGGGGAAGCGTGGGGATGTCGGTGCGATCGAGGGCGAGCAGCGCGATGTCGATCTCGCCGGCGCCGGCGGCGTCGCGAACGTAGAACCGGACGCTGTTGACCAGGTCCGGGAGCGCGTCGTTGGGGTCTTCACCCCACGAGTAACCGTTGGAGCCGGGGGCGGTGTTGATGCCCGGCAGGACGAGCGCGCCGCCGTTTTGGGCGAACCATCCGTTCGTGCCCCCGAGGGTGGGGTTCTCGATTGTGTTGGTCACGCCGATGGCCGTCGACAGATCCAGCGCCTGCGCGTTGCCGTAACCGTCGGCGACGATGCGCCCGTTGTTGACGACGAGGCCGGTAAGCCCGACGGAGCCCCAACCTTGCAGCAGTCCGGACCCGGATGGTTTCGTGCGGACGGCGAGGTTCGTGCCGGCCTGGCCTTCGACGATCTTCGCGGCGCGGTTGGCGGCGCCCATGTGGAACGATCCGGATCCCGCGTCCCCGATGGTGATGCCCGCGTCCCCGTCGATCGGTCCGGCGTTGGGGTCGAGCATCAGCACGCCGTCGTTGAGCACGTAGCTTCCGATGCTTTGTCGCGCCGATCCGAGCCGCAGGCCGTGGGCGGTGTTCGTCCCGCCCTGCTGGACGACGCTGCCGTCGCCCGCGCGGCCGATCGTCTGGTTGCCGCTGGTTAAGTCGCCTTTGTTGAGCGTGATCGTGCCGACGCTGCCCTGTTTGTCTGCGACGGTGACGGTGTTGAACCGGGAGGTCGGATCGAGGACCGGCGTGCTCCCGCCGACGGTCGTTGCCAATTCGGCGCGATCAAGCCCCTGGGTGAAGTGGCCCTCGCCGGTGTACGCGACCTTAAGCGTGTCGGCGGTGAGCGTGCCGGCGCGGAATGCGTAGTAGCCGGCGCCTTCATGACCGACGACGAGCGAGCCGTCGACGAGGTTGGCCCCGCCGGTCTGCGTGAATCGCCCGGCGCCCTTGAGGCCGATGAACTGGTTGCCCCCGGTGCTCATCGTGCCGCCGGCAAGCTCGACTTCCCCGGTGGACCCGCGGCTGCGCGCGACGGTGAGGTCGTTGTCGATGCGTGTGGAGCCGCCCGTCTGGCGGAACGTCGCCGGGCCGAGATCACCGACGGTGAGGCTGCTGTAATGCTTCGATTCCCCGGCCCGGACGACCCGCGTCTCGCGCAAACCGGGCGTCGCCCCGAGCACGACCGGCGGCGGGGGCGCATTCAGAGACTGCAACCGCTGCGGCGCGGCGGAACGCTCCGCGATCCCCGCGCCGGCGAGCGAATGCACCTGAGGCAGTCCGCTGCCCGACGTCGCGATCGCGCCCGGCGTCGCGCCGGCGACGGCGTGGCCGGCGCTGCTCGACGACGACGATTGAACCACAACGTTCGCGCGCTCCGGCGCCTGGGCCGGCGAGGCTGAGGACGATGTTGCCGCCGACATATCCGACGTGGCCCGCGCCGCGCCCGTCGCGCGCTCCGGAACGGGGATGATTGCAGAATGCAACCCGTCGCCGCTGAAGTTGCGCTCGGCCAGCGGATCGGAGAGCTGCCAGTTGCCCGCGTATTGAATGGCCGAGTCGTCGTCGTCCCCGAACGCATCGCCTGCCCCGTCGAGCAGCTCATCGGCCGACTTCGGGGGGGTGGTGATGCTGAACTGAAGCGGGCGGATGAACGACCGGAGCGTGTCGCGCAGGCGCGAGGCGAGATCGGTCGGGAGCGAGAAGCGCAGATCAGACGGCACGACGCGCGAGACGATTTCCGCCCCCCCGGCGACGGCCGTGCCGATCGCGATCGCCAGGGCGGCGACGACCTTGATGTTCGCCAGCGTCATCCCGCGCGCGATCGCGCGGGTGAGGCCGAACACCTGGTTGGCGAACACGCCCGCGATGACCTCCGGTCCCCCGCCCACCCCTCCCGTGGCGGCGACAACGGCGCTGCACGTCGAGGTGATCAGCGACTCATTAAACCGCAGGCTGATCGACCCCGCGAGCATCAGCGAGAGCGCGCCGGTGTTGATCGACAGCCCGCGTGCGGCCAACCGCTTGCCCAGCAGTTCACGACCACGGTACACGCGCACCCCGAGCGTATTGGGGCGCACATTGAGCTCTTTGGCCATCTCCTCACGGGTCAACCCGCCGAAGTAATGCAGGATGAGGGGGAGGCGGTACTTGGAGGGAAGCTGGTTGATCTCGTCGTTGATCACCCGCTTAAGCTCGTCCTCTTCGTAGACGGCATCGGGGGCGTGTTTGCCGTTGCCGTGACCGTTGCCGTTGGTTCCGTTGGGGCCGTGCGTGTTGCGCATGATCTCGCCGACTTTTTCTTCGCGAACCTTCTGGCGCTTTTTGCTTCGGCGGATGTCGAGGGAGAGCCGGTGAGCGACCTGCTGCAACCACGGGCCGATGTACCGGATGGGCTTGGCGGTCTTGCCTTGCACCGCCAGCGCGAGGAACACCGCCTGGGTGGCGTCCTCGGCATCGTGGCTGTTCTTGGTGACGCGCAGGCAGACGCTGTAAACCATGCCCGCATAACGGCGCACCACCTCTTCGAACGGTGCCTGCGCGCCGGTCTCGCGAAACTCCTCCAACAATTCCGGCGCGCTCTTCGAAGCGAAGAGCCTGGCTTCTACCACACCCACCTCGACATCAATGACGCCACCCAAACGCAGGGAATTACAGGAACTCTGCTCGCTCAGAGCGGGTCGCCGCTTCGAATCAGCATGACGTGGCGAACGTCATGCTTGGGATGATACCACGGTTGGACCCGCCACCGATACCGACGGTTTGTTCGCCGCGCAAGTGCTGTTCACCGCGATTATTGTACGATCACGTCAGGATGACATGAGTGCGGGCGAGGATGACCTACACCCGCAGGGGCATCGACTGGACCTTCAGCACCGCTTCGTCTTCGTCGAAGTACGCCAGATCGATCGTGTTCCCGTCGCTGAAGACCGAGAGGTGGCGGCCGGCGCCTTGGACGAGCGTGTCAACGGTGACGCCGTCGTGGTAGCTGTCCGTCAGTCGGGTGGCTCGGTCGAACGTGGGGTTGTAGTAGTAGACGGTCGGGCCGAAGAAGGCGTCGAACGTTAGGTGGGAGAACGTGCCCGAGACTCCCTGCGTCGCCAGCAGCCTGGAGTTCCAGCCCACCCCGTTGGACTGGGTGATGGCCAGGTCGGCGGCGTAGGCGTCGAAGTAGCTGATGGCGGGCTGCTGGTAGACGCCCGGCGGCTCGGTGGATGGGTTGTAGGCGAGCGAAAGGTAATCGGCACCCCCGGTGGTCGCGGCGGCGGTCTCGATCTGCCACACGCGCTGCGGGGTGCGCCAGGCGAATTTCACGGATCCCGTCGTTGTGTCGGTGTACGCAATCGACCATCGCCCATTCATCGGCTGCGCCACGAGCGAGGGGCTACGGCCGACATCGTTCTCCGTGTCGATCACCTCGTACGCCCACCCCCCCTCGGGCAACAGCGCGGCCAATTTCAGGTCGCCGCCCGTCTTCTTGTAGTACGCGATCGTCGCGCGAAGCGAGGTGTCGAACTGAAGCGACGGGTACAGCCCGACGATCCCCAGCCCCTCGACGAGCTGCGTGGTCCACGTCCCATCCAGCGAGAACGCGTATTTGAGGTCGCCCAAGTGGCCGTCGAAGTACGCGATGCCGGGCCGACCGTTGGCGTCGACGGCGATCGAGAGGTAGTGGCCGGATTCGGGGGTGTCATCGACGGTGACGGTTGGGTTCCACAGCCCGTTGGGCGCGCGGTAGGCGTACTTGAGCACGCGCTCGGTCACGTCGAAGTACGCCAGGTGAACGCCGCCTTGGGCGTCGCGAATGATGTCGTTCCCCAGCGCGCCGGCGAAGTGGTCGGGACGCTCGTCGTCGATGTCCCCGTCGTCGAGCTTCACGAGCTGGTAGCCGGCGCTCCCGGCGCCTGGTCTCCCCCCGACGAGGATGTTCCCATCCTCCGCCACCGCGACCGCGGCCGGTGCGGTCTCGGCCAGATTGATCATTCCGGGGCGCGGGTCGTTTGTCTGGATGGTGTTGCTCAACCCACCGTCGGGGGAGATGTAGGCGACCTGCAAGCCGTAGCCGGTGACGGCTTCGGCGACGCCCACGAGCATGAACCGCCCGTCGCGCCCCGCGGCCATGTCCAGAGGCCGGCCGAACCCGGGAACTTCCGCGGCGCGGTTGAACGCGACGACGCCGCTGGCGTTGAACTGCGCGTATACGAGCCGGTCGGTGTACGCGGCAAGCGCGAGCGCGTCGTCGTCGGCGCGGTGGGTGAACGCGGTGGCGGGCGCGGGGAGCGTCCCGGTCGCGTAGACGGCGCGTGACACGCCGCCCGCGCCGTACGCGGTGTCGGGAAGCCCCCCGGGCGTGAGCCGCGCGGCGGCGAAGACGGAGTCCCCGTAGACGACGGGGTTGAAGATGCCCGCCTCGTCGATGTAGAGCTCCGGCGAGTACGCCAGCGAGCTCCCGGTGACAACGATCCTCCCGCCCGACAAGATCGTCAGCCCGGTGACGGCGTCCTTCACGACGGGCGTGACGCGAGGGTCGCCCGCGCCCAATTGCACGTCGATGCTCGCGCCGTTGCCGAATCCCAGGTCGGCTGTCCCGTCGGACGCCAATCGGTAGACGCGGGCTTGGGCGCCCTTGCCCAGGTCTGTGCGGACCGCGCCGGCGACGACGACCTTCCCGTCTTCCTGCACCGCGATGGCCGCGGGCGTGAACGTGTTGCCGACGGAGATCAGGGTTGATCCGCCCACCCCGAAGTTCGGGTCGATCGCTCCATCGCGCGTGTATCGGACGACGATGCCCCCGGCGTCGCCGGAGACGAGCAGGTAGATCGTCCCGTCGGGCGCGATGTCGTGATCGCGGTAGGTTCCGCCGGGGAGCGGAACGACGCCGGCGTCGCCGAAGCTGACGTCGAGGTCGCCTCGGCTCGACCACTGCACCAGCCCCCCGCTGCCCCCGGCGATGATCGTGCCCGCGCCGGGGACGACTTCCAGATCATGGATCACAGGCACTTCGTTCACCGCGCCCACGAGCGCG
>JBBSLV010000258.1:0-6083 GCA_038233535.1 Tepidisphaerales bacterium
ACCCCGACCCCTCGACGTTCACCGACAAGTACCGCTCGACGAGCGAGAACAACGACTCCGGCTGGGTGCGGCCAGACTACGACGCGCTGCTCGACGAAGCCGCCCGCCAATCGGACCAGACGACGCGGCTGCGTCTCTTCGAGCGCGCCGAAGACATGCTGCTCGACGATGCCCCGATCGTCCCGCTGTACGTGCTTACCAACCAGTTCCTCGTCAGGGGCAACGTGAAGGGGATCAACCTCAGCCCGCGCAACGTGACGTTGCTCAAGGGCGTCGAGGTGGTGCGCGAATGATCCAGCTCCTCGCCTGGCGACTGGCGCAGTTCCCGTTGATCCTGGCGATCATCTATCTTATCACGTTCGCGTTCGTCTGGGTCGCGCCAGGCAGCCCGTTCGGCGCCGGGGAGCGCAAACTCAACGAGGCCGCCGAGACCGCGCTGAAGCAGAAGTTCCACGCCGAATCCTGGCAGCAGTTCCTGGGTTTCTACCCGTACAACGTCATCCGCCACGGCGATTTCGGCCCGAGCATGCAGTACGGGGAGTGGTCCGTGAACGACATCCTCAAAAGTGCGCTGCCGGTGTCGATCACGCTCGGACTGTTCGCGCTGACGTTGGGCGCGATCCTCGGCGTCGGCATCGGCACGCTCGCGGCCGTTCATCGCGGGGGGGTGTTCGACTGGCTGAGCCTCTCGCTCGTGCTGCTGGGCATCAGCTTGCCGAGTTTCATCTCCGCCGCGCTGCTGCTGTCGATCTTCGCGGGCAAACTCGGTTGGTTCCCGATCGGCGGGTGGGGCACGCTGGGTGACATCGTCCTGCCCGGCGTCGCGCTGTCGCTGGCGCCGATGGCGTACATCGCGCGGCTGACGCGCGTGTCGATGATCGACGTGCTCAGCAGCGACTACGTCCGCACCGCCGTCGCCAAGGGGCTGTCGCGCCACGTCGTGATCTGGAAGCACTGCGTTCGCAACGCATTCCTCCCCGTCCTCAGTTACCTCGGACCGGCCGCGGCGGCGACGCTGACGGGATCGTTCGTCGTGGAAAAAGTCTTCAGCATCCCCGGCCTGGGGCAGCACTTCGTCAACAGCATTCTCAACCGCGACCGCACGCTGATCCTCGGTACGGTGATGGTGTATTCCGTGTTCCTGCTGGTGTTCAACCTGCTCGTCGACGTCGGCTATGCCTTCGTCGACCCCCGGATCGACGTCAGCGCGAAGAGTTCCAGCAAATGACGGCAGCGATGACCACCAACCTCCCGGCCGAAGCGATGCGGACGCCCGACGCGTTGGCGGCGCCCGACCACCTGCTGCGGCGCGTCGCGCGCAGCGGGCGCGTGATTGCCGGGGGGGGGATCCTGCTGCTCGTCGTCCTCGCGTGCGTCGGGACGCTGCCGATGACGCTCAATTCCCAGTCGCTGTGGTACTTCAACGCCCAGCGCCCCGACCTGGTGCGCATGCCCCCGTCGGGCGGCGCGGTGGCGCTGTGGTGGGGCACCGACAACCTCGGCCGCAGCATCCTCGCCCGCACGCTCTTCGGCGGGACCATCAGCCTGGCCATCGGGCTCTGCGCGGCGTTGCTCTCCGTCTTCCTCGGCGTCACCGTCGGGCTGATCTCCGGCTACCGTGGGGGGTGGATCGACAGTTTGCTCATGCGAGCCGTCGACGTGCTCTATGGGTTGCCGTACATCCTGCTCGTCATCCTGCTGAAGATCGCGTTCGAGCAGCCGCTGATTGCGCTGCTGCGCTACCCCGGGGGCGCGAACTTCATTGTGCTCGTGTTCGCCATCGGGGCGGTGAGTTGGCTCACGATGGCGCGTGTCGTCCGCGGGCAGGTGCTATCGCTGCGCGGCCAGCCGTTCATCGAAGCGTGCAAGGCGGCGGGGCTTCCCGAGTCGCGCATCTTCATCCGCCACCTCCTGCCCAACCTGATCGGACCGATCACGGTCTACGCGACGCTGATCGTTCCCAGCGCGATCCTCAATGAGTCGTTCCTCAGCTTCCTGGGCATCGGCATCAACCCGCCCGTGCCCACGTGGGGTTCGCTGGCGGCCGAGGGGCTGCTGCCGGCGCTGAACCCGATCAACCCGCGGTGGTGGATGCTGGTTTTCCCCTGTACCCTGCTGGCGGTCACGCTGCTGAGCCTGAATTTCGTCGGCGACGGATTGCGCGACGTATTCGACCCCAAGCGCGACGCGGCTAAAATCTAGCAGCCATGCGTAAAGTGAAATGGATTTTTTTTGGGTACCTGACGCTCGTCGCGGTCGTCGTGCTGGGAATCGCGCTCTCGTTCGGCATGACGCCGACGCGCGACCCGCACTCGCTTTACGTCGCGTACGGGTCGAACATCAAAACGCTCGATCCCGCGTCCATCGGCGACACCACGAGCAGCGGCGTCGCCGGGCAACTGTTTGAGACGCTTTACAACTACGACTACGAGGCCCGCCCCTACACGCTCATCCCCGAGCTGGCCGCGGAGCTCCCGCAGGTGAGCGAGGACGGCAGGACCGTCACCATCAAGCTCCGCCCGGGAATCCATTACTACGACCCCGACGGTAAGATTCCCGGCTGGATTCCAGTGCCCGGCGAGAAGGGGCGCAAAGGGCCGGAGATCAAGGCTGACGATTTCATTTACGCCTGGAAGCGCGTCGCGAATTTTCACCAGGCCAGCCAGAACTATTCGGCGATGTTCGAGGGCAAGATCGAGGGATTGGCCGACTGGCGCGACTACACCCGATCATTGCAGCCGGGCGACATTGACTGGGACCGGCGCGTGAAGGGGTTCGAAGCGGTCGATGATTACACGATCCGCATTCATCTCACCCAACCCGACCCGCAGTTGCGTTACAACCTGGCCCACCTGCCCACCGCGCCCATTTCACGTGATGCAGCCAACTTCTGGGGGGACGACATTCGCCACCACCCCATTGGCAGCGGCGCGTACTATCTTGACCAGCACCTTCCCGAGCAGCGCATCGTGCTCAAGGCCAACCCGGTCTACCGCGGGCGCTCCGACATCGACGGCAACGTGTCCGTCCCCCCGGACCAGCGGCTACCGCACATCCAGCGCGTGCAGATGGATTACTTCGACGAGGATCTGCCGATGTGGGCTCTGTTTCAGCAGGGCATGCTCGACATCAACGGAATCCCCAAGGACACATTCAGCCAAGCCATTGACGCGCGCACGAGCAACCTCACGCCCGAACTGGCGGAGAAGGGCATCGTGCTGCGCAAGGATCCATATCCCGCCGTCTTCTTCTACGGGTTCAACATGGAAGATCCTGTGGTGGGCAGGAACAAGCCGTTGCGACAGGCGATGTCGATGGCGTTCAACCGTGAGAAGTTTATCGAGCTGTTCATGAATGGTCGCGGCCAACCCGCGATCGGGCCTATTCCGCCGGGCTTCTCCACGTTTGACGAGCAGTTGGTCAACCCCAACACGCAGTTTGATCTGACAACCGCGCGCGCCCGCCTGAAGGAGGCGGAGGAGATTCATGGGGGGCCGATTCCGACCATCACGTTTCTCATGCCGGGGACCGACACCACGTCGCGCCAGCAGGGGGAGTTCATCAAACGTCAGATGGGGCAGATCGGGCTGAACATTGACGTTGATTTCACGACCTGGGCGCGCTTTCAGGAGATGATCGACAACAAACAGGCGCAGTTTTACGGTTTGGGCTGGGTGGCGGACTACCCTGATGAGCAGACGTTTCTGCAACTGTTCTGGAGCAAGAACGCGGCGCCCGGGCCGAACAGCGCCAACTATTCCAACCCCGATTTCGATGCGCTTTACGAGGAGGCGCGGGTGATGCAACCCGGACCGAAACGCGACGAGTTGTATCGCCAAATGCAGCAGATCGTGATGGAAGACACGCCGTGGCTGATGACCTTCTATCCCGTCCAGTACATGCTGTACTACGACTGGGTCAGCAACTTGCTCACGACCGAATACGCCCACGGCAACCGCAAGTTTTATCGGCTGGATGAGGGGTTGCGACAGGCGCGGCTGGGCAACTGAAAAAGGCAGCGAAAGAGGGCAGGAGTCGAACGCCATGTTCGCTTACATCGTTCGACGAATCCTCCTGACGATCCCCGTCATCCTGGGCGTGGTGGTGATCACCTTCGTGCTCTTCTCGGTGGTGGCGCCGGATCCCGCGCGGCAGTACGCGGGGAGATTCGCCACGCCCGAAGTGCTCGAGGCCGTTCGCGTCAAGATGGGGTTGGACAAGCCGCGCTGGATCGACGCCGGCGCGCTGGCCGATGGGCGCCTGGCCGGCGCTTTTGATTCCCAATTCTTCGACATCCTGTTCTTCCAGTTCCCGCAGTCGATGCGATGGGAAGCGCCGCTCTGGGACCTGATCAAGCGCAAGGCGCCGGCATCGATGATGATCCAGATTCCCGCGTTCATCATTCTGCTCGGCCTGCAACTGTCCACGGCGCTGTTCGTCGCCTTCCGGCGCGGGAAGTGGCCCGATCACTTGATCACCTTCGTGGCCGTGCTGGGGATGAGCGTGCCCGCGCTGAGCATGTACATTTTGGCGCAGTGGCTGTTCGGGCGCGTCTGGCCGATCTTTCCGGTGGCGGGGTGGGAGTCGGGCGTCTACGCCATTCACTTCGCGGCCTTGCCCATCCTCATCAGCGTGGTGATGGGGTTGGGGTACGGCACGCGCTTTTATCGAACGGTCCTGCTGGAGGAAGTGAACACCGACTACGTCCGCACGGCCCGCGCCAAGGGCGTCAGCGGGCGCGAGATCATGTTCACCCACGTGCTGCGAAACGCGATGATCCCGGTTATCACCAACGTGGTCACGGCGCTGCCGGGGCTGATCCTCGGCGCCCTGCTGCTGGAGCGAATCTTTCAGATCCCCGGGTTGGGGAGCCTGATGGTGGATGCGTTGAACAACAACGATCGCTCCGTCGTGATGGGCATGACCTACATCCTGTCGATCGTCTACTGCCTGCTGCTTCTCGTTACGGACATCTGTTATGCATTGGCCGATCCGAGAGTGAGCCTCAAGTGACGATCCGACCCGAAGCCGCCATCAACGCCGCCACCGTTCAGGAGGCGGAACCGCTCGCGGAGAAGCCGCGCACCGCGTGGCGCGACGCGTGGGACCGCATCAAGCGCAGCCGCATTGCGCTGGCGTCGCTGGCGGTGATCATCCTGTACGTGGTGGTTGCGCTGCTGGCGTTCACGCCGATCCTCAACGAGCGGATCGAGCTGACCGTGGGCCAGACCAACGACCCGCCGCGTTTTTTCTCCGCCGAGGCGGATGCCGGTGAGGCGGACGCCGGCACGCGCACGCCGTCGCCTTCGTTGTGGTTCGGCACGGATTTCCTGGGGCGCAGCGTGTTCTGGCGGTTTCTCTATGGGTCGCGCGTGGCCCTCACCGTCGCGTTTCTCGCCAGCGCCGTGAGCATCGTGATCGGCGTCGCGCTGGGACTGCTGGCGGGCTACCGGGGCGGGTGGGTGGACGCGCTGATCATCTGGCTGTTCTCCACCGTCAGCAGCATTCCGGGCATCCTGCTGATTATGGCGCTGGCGTTCGCGCTGCGCGGCCGAAATCTCCCGCTGATCCGCGATGCCGCGGGGGAGCCGATCTCACTCACCGGGATTCCCACCATCGTCATGGCGCTGGGGTTGACCAGTTGGGTCGGCCTCTGTCGGCTGATCCGCGGGGAAGTGCTGCGCCTGCGCGACCGGGACTACGTCATGGCCGCCCGCGCCGCGGGGCTCCGGGATCATCGAATTCTCAGCCGCCATATCCTCCCCAACGTCTTCCACCTGATTATCATCGACTTCAGCCTCGGACTGGGCGCGTTCGTTCAGGCCGAGGTGATCCTCAGTTTCCTCGGGCTGGGCGTCACCGACCAGCCGAGTTGGGGCCGCATGATCGACGATGCCAAGCTCGAACTACTCCAGGGCGTCTGGTGGCAGATGGCCGCCGCCACCATGGCGATCTTCGTTTTCTCGCTGGCCGTGAATCTGTTGGGCGACGCGTTGCGCGATGCATTGGACCCCCGGTTGCGGGGAGTGGATTGACATGACCCCACCGCTGCTCGAGATCAAAGACCTCAACGTTGCCTTCGA
>JBBSLV010000259.1:0-6024 GCA_038233535.1 Tepidisphaerales bacterium
CCAGCGCGCGGCCGATGGTGAATTTGACGTCGTCGGGACCATGCATGTTGACCTCCATTGACCTGTTGTAGCGGACGGTGCGCGCCGGTGCTACGGTTGCGCCATGGCCGACATCGACCCGCGACCGCCGGGCGCCGCCTTCGACGCATACTTCTGCCCCGATTGCGACTTCGGGGTGGTCGGCGTCGACGATGATCCGCACCTCCTCCACTGCCGGCGCTGCGGGAAGTACTTCGAGATCCCGACGGCGGACCGCGCCGACGACTTCAACCGGCGCGACGACGAAACGGGCCGCGAGAACGAGCTGAGCGCCCTCCGTATCCGGCAGTTGGCGGGCGCACGCCGCGCCGCGTATCGCGCGCGATCGTACTGCGTCATCGGCGCGCTCGTGTGCGTCGTCGCGGTGGCGCAGTTGGCGTGGACGGGGGTCCGAATCATCCGCGCAACGGGATTCGGACTGCAACCGACGGCGTACGTGGTCGTCGCGATCCTCGCGGCGTGGGGGGCGGTTTACTTCTTCCGCAAGGCGATGGAACTGGACCGGGAGGCGAAGCAGTCGTCGCTGCCACAGGCGACGGGCGAGCCCGATTTCACCCCGCTGAGCGACGGAAGCCAGCGGTGGAAGGATCTGGAGGATATTCGGTAGCGACGTGACGCGAGTTCAACTGAACTTCCACAACCGAACTTCAACTGGGGCGCACCGTGGCCTGGTCGCTAAACGCGACCAGGCCGCTGGAGCGTCAATCGCGCCTCGTGCGCCTATGCCGCGTTCACGCCGCAGCATTTTTTGTATTTTTTGCCGCTGCCGCAGGGGCAATCGTCATTGCGGCCCACCTTGGGTTGGCCGCGGACGATCGTCTTGACCTTAGCGCCCTCTCTCTGCGGTTGCTCCGACGGTTCCAGCAGTTCCCCGTCGACGACGATGGGGCTGCCTGGAGCCGGCCGAAGGGTTTCGCTCACGCCGTACCCGCCCGTGTCCTCGTGCGTGGCGGCCGTGACGTTGTACGCGCTTCTGGCCTGCGTCTGCCCGCCGATGCGGGCGCGGAAGATCAGGTCCGTGACCTTGTCGCGCACGCCCGCGAGCATCTGCTGGAAGAACGCGTAGCCTTCCTTCTTGTACAGCACGCGCGGGTCGCGCTCGGCAAAGGCTTGAAGCCCGATGCCGCCCTTGAGCTGGTCCATCGCGTAGAGATGGTCCTTCCAGCTCTGGTCGAAGATCTGGATGAGGACGAACTGCTCGAGGTCGGTCAGCTCCTTGCGGATGAACTGCCTGGCGGCGTTGAGCATCACGTCGCGCGGCGTGACGGCGCCGTCGCCGTCACGATCACCCACCGACGCCCCGCTCTTGCCCGGCTGCGTCCTCGATTCCAGGTCCGCCACAGTCAACCCGATTGGGAATCGCGCGTTGAACTCGGTGGCGAGGCGCTCGTTCGAATCCCCCGCCAGCCGGGTGATCGCGTCGATTTCCTTCTCGATCCGCCCGTCGCCGAGCCACCCCTGCTGATAGCCGATCAGCTCTTCGCGGAGCTTGCGCAGCGGCGTGCCCTGGACGTGCGCCACGGGCAGGTCGATCCCGAACTTCGCCCGCACCCAGGCGCGGAGGTAGTCGGCGGCGTATGGGTTGTCGATGCCGCCGCCTTCCAGGCCGCTGGTGGCGAACGTGAGCGTGTGGTCGACGGGGTACTCGATCTCCCGCCGCGCGTACGCCGCTCTGGCGCGGCCTTCGATCAGCTCGACGATTTCGTCCGCCGGCTTTCGCGTCACGCGCCCCCCGCGGCTGTCGAGGATCATTTCGTCTGGCTTCACGTCGATGTTGAACTTGTCGCGCGCCCAGTTGGCCAGCTCCGTCTCGGCGTAGTGCGGTTCGAGGTACTTCGACAAGCCCGCCGCATCGCGCTTGTCGATCTGCTCGACGGCCGACGCGGCGAGCTTCTCTTCCAGCTCGTGTGCGTCCATGCTGCGGATCTGATTGAGGCTCAACTGCACCTGGAAGCGGCTCATCGCCCAGCTTTGCAGCCCCTTGGCGTCCCAGGCGGTGCGATCGTCCATGTCTTCGCCGGTGAACTCGCCCAGCGTGGCGGTGATGTTCGTCACCGCCTCGTTGCGGGCCTGGTCCTTGATGTAGTCTTCGATCTCCCGGATGGCGGTGAGCCCCTTAAAGTCGGCGGCGTCGATGTTGACCTCGAAGTTCACGCGCGCCCACTCGGCGATCGTCGCGGCGGCGAAGTCGTTCGTGATGTACTTCTCGACCGCATCGCGGATCGCGTCGCCGATCATCCCCCAGATCACCTGGTCGACGTCGCGCCCCTCGAGCACCTGCTGGCGCATGCCGTAAAACGTCGTCCGCTGGTGGTCCATCACCTCGTCGTAATCGAGGAGGTTCTTGCGGCTGAGGAAGTTCCGCTCCTCGACCTTCTTCTGCGCGCGCAGGATGCCCTTGCTGATGCGCTTGTCCTCAATGGCCATGCCCTCTTCCATGCCCAGCCAGCCCAGAACCTTGATCGTCCACTCGCCGGCGAACATCGCCATGAGATCGTCTTTAAGCGAGACGTAGAAGCGGCTTGAGCCGGGATCGCCCTGCCGTCCGCCGCGGCCGCGAAGCTGGTTGTCGATGCGGCGGGCGGTGTGGCGCTCGGTGCCGATCACGTGCAATCCGCCGGCGGTTTGCGCCTCGGGCGAGAGCTTGATGTCGGTCCCGCGCCCGGCCATGTTCGTGGCAATCGTCACGTTGCCCACGGTTTCGCCATGCGCGTTCTTGTGCTGCTGCCCGGCGACCTGCACGATCTGCGCCTCGCGCTCGTGGTATTTCGCGTTGAGCACTTCATGCTCGACCCCGTGCTTGCGCTTCAGCATGGTCGAGAGCATCTCGCTTTTTTCGACGCTCGTCGTGCCCACGAGCACCGGGCGGCCCTTATCGGAGATCTCCTTGATCTCCTCGAGGATCGAGGTCCACTTCTCCTCTTCCGTGCGGTAAACGCGGTCTTCTCCGTCGTCGCGGATGATCGGGCGGTTCGTCGGGATGGTCACCACTTCCAGCTTGTAGATCTTCGCGAACTCTTCGGCCTCCGTCTGGGCCGTTCCGGTCATGCCGGCCAGCGCTTTATAGAGCTTGAAGAAGTTCTGAAGCGTGATCGTCGCCAGCGTCTGCGTCTCGGTCTTGATCGGGACGCGCTCTTTCGCTTCCACCGCCTGGTGCAGCCCGTCGGACCACTGCCGGCCTGTCATTTTTCGCCCGGTGTATTCGTCGACGATGATGACTTCCATTTCGCCGCGCGGGCCGCGCTCGACGACGTACTCCTTGTCCTTCTCGTACACGACGTGGGCGCGGAGCGATTGCTCCATCAGGTGCGGCCACTCCATGTTCGCCCCGACGTAGAATGATCCGACGCCCGCCTCCTCCTGCGCCGCGGCGATGCCGTCGTGGGTCATGTGGGCGCTTTTCTTGTCCAGCTCGACCTCGTAATACTGCGTGAGCCCCGCCTTCTTCGCCTCGGCCTCTTCGAGCTGCTTCTCCGCCTCGGTCAATCTTTGTTCTACCGCAGCGCGGTTCTTTTTCGCATCGTCCTTCCGCTTCTGCTTGATCTCCGCGCCAAGCGAACCGGCGTCGATTTCCTGCTCGGAACGCTCCCAGATTTTCTTTTCGATGTCGCCTTCGGCAGCCTTCATGGCGCGCTTGGCGGCGTCCACGGCCTTCTCCGCCTGCGCCCACGGCTTGTGCAGCTCGATCAGCTTCCGCGCGACGGTGTCGGCGGCGCGGTATTTCGGGGCGTCGTCGTGCGCGGCACCGGAGATGATCAGCGGCGTGCGCGCCTCGTCGATGAGGATGCTGTCCACCTCGTCGACGATCGCGAAATCCAGCGACCCCTGCACCTGAAGGTCGGCGCGCTCCTTCATGTTGTCGCGCAGGTAATCGAATCCGAACTCGCTGTTCGTGCCGTAGGTGATGTCGCGCTGGTACATTCCACGCCGCGAATCCCCGCCGGGCTCCATGTCGCTCTGGATGTAACCGACGGTGATGCCAAGGTTGTCGAACGCGGGCTTGAGCCACGTCGCGTCGCGGCGGACGAGGTAGTCGTTCACCGTCACGACGTGACAGTGCAGCCCCTCGAGCACCCGCGCGAAGCACGCCAGCGGCGCGACGAACGTCTTGCCCTCGCCCGTGGCCATTTCCGCGATCTTGCCCTCATACAGCACGAGTCCCCCGATGAGCTGCACGTCGAACGGGCGCGCGCGGAACGGGGGGCGCGACTCGGGATACAGCTTGCGGACGGCGGCGTAGATCTCCGGCGGAATCGCCACCTGCTGCCACGGCTCGCCGGTGGCGATCATGTGCCGCTGCACCGCGTCGTAGGCTTCGAGCATCGCGTCGTCGAGCTTGTCGGGGTCGAAGCTTTGTTCGGGGTTGAAGATCTCGCGGATGCCGATGTGCCGGTCCATCGACTCGCGGATGATGGCGAACGCCTCGGGCAGGATGTCGGCGCTGCCGAGTTCACCTGACATCAGCCCCTTGCGCAGTTCCTGCGTGCGGGCGCGGAGCTGCTCGTCGGTCAGCACCTGGACGGTCGGCTCCAGAGAATTGATCTGCTCGACGATGCGGCGATACCGCTTGAGGAGCCGCTCGTTGCGGCTGCCGAAAACCTTCGTCAAAACCTTTTGGACGGAGAGCGCCATGAGAACACCTTGGGGGATTGCCGATCTGTGATTTGCGATTTTCGATTGAAAGACGGAAACGCCCGCGCGGAAACGAAAAGTGCGCGGGAGCACGAATCAGGGGTTGTGCTTACAGCGTCGGGGGAGGAAGTCGAAACTCAAACGGTGATCCCTGCGTCGCATGAACAATCGGCGTGCGGACTTCAGTCGGCATGTTCACGAACGGAGCGTGAACCCCATCCCTTCGATCCTCGACGAACCGGACGCTCGGGACGACGCGCCGAAAGCTGACCGTGATCCGGCTCGCGAACGTTCGCGCCAATTGCGAAACCTGCGGACGCGCCTGCGGCGCAGCCGTGGCGACCCGATCAGCGCACAGCGCCGTCGCCAC
Organism: Tepidisphaerales bacterium; assembly: GCA_038233535.1. Lineage (GTDB taxonomy): Bacteria > Planctomycetota > Phycisphaerae > Tepidisphaerales > Tepidisphaeraceae > DASYWJ01. The sequence continues at coordinate 5,042 of JBBSLV010000259.1, forward strand.
CACAACCGCAGCCAGAATGTGTCGAGTTCGTCGCATCAGAGCAAAGAGCAAGTATCACCGCCGTCTCCCGGCAGCGTCAAGCGGACATGAGATTATACGCCGCGACGCGCCGGTGAGTTTCAGGACCGAAAACGTTGCGTTATGCTCGGAAGATCGCCCGTCTCATTGTCATCCTCTTCACCCTGCTCCTGACCGCAACGGTCCGGGCTGAGCCCGCCGTGACGGTGGAAGTCGGATGGGGCAACACGTACCGGTCCGGGCGGTGGAACCCGATTTACATCACAGCCGAATCGATCCCGCCACGCGAGGTGATCGCCCACATCGAAGGCGAGACGGGCGCCCCGCACGCGATGACCGTCCGCAACCGGTTCGCGCTCAGCCCCCTATCGAGCACGCACGCGGTCTACTTTCCGCTGGGCGAGGGGTATGCGTTGGACGAGACGGTGCTGACGCTGCGCGACGCCCGGACGCACAAACGCATCGCCAGCACGAAGCTCGCCCTGACCCCGCCGGTGCAGCAGGCGCCGCTCGGTGAGCCGCTGATCGGTGTCAGCGGGGACATCGCGACCTTCGGCCTGCTGAAAGACCAGTTCTCCGGCGATGCCACAGTTGGCTACGTCGCGCAGCCCTACCTGCCCGTCGTGGCCGCGGGATATGATGCGCTGGACGTGCTGATCCTCAATGCGCCGGACCTCTCGGCAATCCGCGACGACCAGCAGCGGCCGATGGTCGAGTGGATCCGCGCCGGCGGCACGCTGATCCTCTGGCCCGGCGCCGGCGCGCTGCCCTCAAGCGGGCCGCTGATCGACGTCCTGCCCGCGACCGTCGGGGAGAACCAACTGATCGACCTCGCCCCCCCCGCCGTCGAGGCGGCCGGTCTGGCGCGCGTCATGAAAATTCGCGCCCGACCCCTCACGCCGGTGCCCGACGCCGAACCGATCGATCTGATCGGCTCGCAACTGGTCGCGTATCGTCGTGCGGTC
>JBBSLV010000260.1:0-6010 GCA_038233535.1 Tepidisphaerales bacterium
AGTTCAAGACATCCGCTCGCCAGACGATACAGCTCGAGTTCCCAAGGGTCGCGGTCGACGAGCATCAGCTCCCTCACGCCAATCCCGGCGTAGAAATCCAGCTTGTCGCGACTGCGGTCGCCGGGACTGGCGATTTCGACGCAGAAGTCCGGGCCGCCGCACCAGTGCGTGCCGCAGTCGCGGGCGGCGCTGCCGGGGTAAACGACGACGACATCGGGGATGCGGTAGTTGTGCAGCCAGCCCTGCTCGCGATCGCTGACGTTGGCGCCGGCGTAAACGCGCACGGGAGCGTCGAACCCAATCGCGATCCGGAGCACCGTTGCCAGCCGAACTTGAATATCCTGATGCTCGTTGTTCGCCAGCGGCGCCATCACATAGATTCCCTCCCAAACCTCGTCGCAGCGGTGCGCGCCGGATGTGTGCCGCTCTGCTTTGAGCTGCTCTTCGACGGACGGATCCAACACCATCAGTGCCATGACGACCTCCTCCTAGTTGGCGTCCGGCAGCTTCAACTGCTTCGGTCCGACCGTCACGATGGTAAACGGTCCCGGCATGTTCCTTTTCAGGTAAGCGTTCACGCGATCGAGGGTCACCGCGTCGATCGCGTTCTTGATTTCGTCGAGCGTGCGGATTCGGCCGCGCATGAAATAGTCGTGGGCGATGGTGCCGGCGCGGCCGCTGGTGCTTTCGCCGGACATGATCGTGCTCGCCTTCAGACCGATCTTCGCGCGTTCCAGCTCGGGTTCGCTGACGCCTTGGCTCATGCGGTGCAGTTCGGTCATGAAACAGTCGAGCGTCGCCTGGGCGCGGTCGTTGCTCGTGCCGGCGTAGCCGAGGATGCTCCCCTGGCCTTTGAGGCTGCTGTAGCCGGCCCAGACGGAGTAGCACAGGCCGCGCTTCTCGCGGACTTCGGTGAACAGTCGCCCGCTCATCCCCCCGCTGAGGATTTCGATCCCCATTCGGACGGTGTAGTAGTCGTCGTGCGTCTCGGGGATCGACGGGTAGGCGATGCCGATGTGCGTCTGCTCGCTCTGCTGATCCTCGTGGTGAAAATTTCCGGGCGGGGGCATCACCTTGATGTCATCCGTGGACCGGCCCGTCCAATCGCCGAAATGCTTTTCCACCTCGCGCCGGATCTCGTCGAAGTCGATGTTCCCCGCCAGCGCGAGGATCGCGCCGTCGGCGTGATAGCGCTGCGCGTGATCGGCCTTGGCCAGGTCCAGCGTGAGCTTCTCCAGGTGCTCCCTGCTCCCCATCGAGCTGCGGCCATAGGGCGATGGCAGGTGCCACTCGCGCAGCTTGAGCAGCAGCTTCTGCCGCGGTTCATCATCCAGTCCCGCGAGCGATTGCAGCGCCAGATCCCGCGCCGCGTCGAATCCAGCCTGCGGGAGGTGCGGCCGGCGGACGACGTCCGAATAGGCTTCAAGCCCCTCGATCACGCGATGGCCCAGCCCGGCGCAGGCGAATCGCGAATGGTGGACCCCGACGCTGCTCGATCGTTGCAGCCCGAGCCGGTCGAGATAATCGGTAAGCTGCTTGCTGTCGCGCGAGCCCGCGCCGCGCAGGACGAGGTCGGACAGGACCGTCGCCGAACCGGACCGGTCAACCGGATCGGTCGCCGACCCCGCCGGCAGCATCAGCGTCATCGCCGCCGACTGCATACCCGCCATGCGCTCGCCCAGCAGGGTCAATCCGTTGGAAAACGTATGCTGAAAATACCGCTCGGCCAATGCGCCACTCCCTTCAACACCTGAAAATCCCCCGTACAGGGAGAACGTAGATCGGACGGGGAATTATAGGCGCAGAGCACTCCATCGCTAGGGCGCGTCAAACCCTCATATTGTGCCCGTGAGGCCCCTTTCTGTGATTCCAGTGCTTCTGAGGACGAGAATGAGTCCCCGCTTTCGACTGCCGATGGGTTGGCCGCTCTCTCTTGCGTCGCCCGCTTCGCCGCCTTTAGGATCATGCCGCGATGAGCTGGACCACCCTTTGCGAGCTGACGGAACTGACCGAAGGCGAAGGCAAGTACGTCGAGATCGACGGCTTCCAGCTCGCCGTCTTCCTCGATCAGGGGAAGGTCTACGCCATCGACAACGGTTGCCCCCACGCCGGCGGCAATTTAGCCGGCGGCCATATCGCCGACGGCTGCGCGGTGTGCCCGTGGCATTACTGGGCGTTTCGACTCGAAGACGGTCAGTTGAGGGACATGCCGGGGGTCAATGTCAGCACATACACGATCCGCCTGTTCGACCACGGCGGTAAGCAGTTCGTGCAGGCGAATTTGCCGATGCCGTGACGTTGCGAACGTCACAACAACTGCTTGAATGCTGCGATCGTCAACCCCGCGTCGCGGATGATACCGCCCATGGTGAACGGGTTGATTGGATTGCCGCGAGGAATGAGGATGCGCCGTTCTCCCCGCTCCATAATAATGTGCTTACCTTGTGACCACGTACCCAACCTTCTCGAACACTCGGATCGCGTTGAGGTGTTTAATGCCGGGGAGCTTCGGCACGCTCTTTACCTGATTTCGACAGCGCGGCTTTCTGCGTGTGCCAATTCGGTGCCTTCGCCATCAGCGAGGAACTCGGCAATGGCGTCTCGGATGTTCTCGAGCGCCTCGGCTTCGGTGTCGCCCTGTGACGCGCAACCGCGCAGGCCGGGACACCAAACGGCAAAGCCTTCCTCGCTCTCTTGAAGGACCACTTTGTAGGTCATCTGAAGCTCCGTCGTTACGCGTACATCAGCTTTCCGCCGGGGGTAGGAAGCGGTCGACCAAGCGACTTCGCAGTTTCAATCCATTCTTCCGCGATGCGTTCGACGGCGGCAAGCGCTTGTGATTTCGTCTTGCCGTCGGCCATGCATCCGCGCAGTTCTGGAACTTCGGCAATAAACGCGTCGTCGTCCTCGCCCCAATAGATGATCACTTCATACTTCATAGTGCGTTTTGTCCCGCCGACCGTTTCAATTCATTCGTCAGGACCGAGAACGGTGAAACCAACCTGCCTTCTGCGGGCCCGGATGGTGACATGGGCGACAGCGACGGCCAGCAGTCCGCCGATGATCGCGGCGATCGCGGCGACACCGGCCATCACCTCCCATAGAATACGGAAGTCGTATCGTACCAAGCGAGAGAATCCGCCCGACCGTACTGCGTCGAGATCGTACACCGTCCGATCCGGCTGACGGTCCTCTCGAACAACGATCCCTTGGCGGACGATTCGCTCATACTCCACATCCCGAACGTGCCAATCAAAATACTCGAAGGTAACAAAGCCTGCGATCGCACCGACAATAGCCACTCCGGACGCTTTGAAAAATAGGGGAATCCACCACTCGGAAACGACGTCTGCTTGCCTGCGCCCAGTTGTCAGTCCTAGCAGCAGCACGCCGCCGCCCGTCGTGAGCGCAACGCCGCAAACGATCAGCAGGGCTAACACTCCCATCAATCAGACCACTCCCGCCATCCCCGTCTCAATCGGCGTCGTGACGTACTCGCGCGGGTCGGTGACGTAGCCCGTCAGGGCGCTGGCGGCGACGGTGAGCGGGGACGCGAGGTACACCGCGCTCTTCGTGCTGCCCATGCGGCCGGGGAAGTTGCGGTTCGTTGTGCTTACGCAGACTTCCGTTGTGTTCAGCCGGCCGAAGGTGTCGGCGGGACCGCCCAGGCAGGCGGCGCAGCCGGACGGGCCGAGCAAACAGCCCGCATCCACCAGAATGTCGGCGATGCTCTTTTCGTTCGGGCCTTTTTCCACGCCGCGGAGGTTGAGCTTCATCATGTCGGCGTGCACTTCCGTGCTGCCGGGGACGACGAACGTCGGGATGCGCACCTTGTTCCCCTTGAGGATGTTGGCCGCGAAGATCATGTCGGTGATCTTGCCGCCCGTGCAGCTTCCGATGTAAGCGCGGTCGAGCTTCACATCGCGGCAGTTGCGGGCCGTGTCCTTGTTGTCGGGGCTGTGCGGCTTGGCGACCATCGGCTCCATGGTGGAGAGATCCCACTCCGCTTCGTAGGCGTAGGTCGCGTTGGCGTCGTCCTTGAACACTTCCCAGTCCGGACGATTGCTGCGGGCGCGGACGTAGCGGAGGGTTTTCTCGTCGACGTCGCACACCCCGTTTTTTCCGCCGGCTTCGATGGCCATGTTCGTCAGCGTCATGCGGTCTTCGAGCGTGAGCGATGTGATGCCCTCGCCGGCGAAGTACATCGTCTTGTAGGTCGCGCCGTCGACGCCGATCTCACCGATCACGGCGAGGATCAAATCTTTCGCGGTCAGGTACGGCGGGATCTGCCCGTGAAACGTGAACTTCATCGTCGGCGGGCACTTCAGCCAGGTCTTGCCCGTGCCCAGCGTGAACGCCGCGTCCGTGTTGCCTACGCCGCTGGCGAACTGCCCGAACGCGCCGGCGGTGCAGGTGTGGCTGTCCGTGCCGAGCAGGATTTCACCGGGGCGAATATGCCCCTCTTCCGGCAGCGCCTTGTGGCAGACGCCCTTGTAGTTCGTCTTCGTCGGGTCGAGGTAGGGGCTGGGCATGCCCTCGGCCTTGACGAATTCCGGGTCGTAGTAGTACCGCAGTCCCTGTTCCTTCACGAAGTCGCGAAGGATCTGGATGTTGCGGTGACACTTCTGGTCGGCCGTGAAGATGTAGTGGTCGGGGATGACGACGACGCGGTCCTTATCCCACACCTTCGCGTCGCGCCCAAACTTTTCATGGAAGATCCCAATCGTGCCCGGGCCGCACACATCGTGGGTCATGAGCACGTCGACGTCGACCCAGACGTTTTCGTTCGGGGCGATATGGGTCCGGCCGGAGTGCTTGGCCAGGATCTTTTCGGTCATCGTCATGCCGGGCATCGGAACAGCTCCTCGCGGCGCGATCAGGCTCGCGCACATCGGTTATCGGTTGTCGTGGAAGCAGATGGTTCAGTATAGCGACGGGGGCGGCGGGTTTCTATTGAACAGCCAGCGCGTCACGAGCGGCAGACGAGCGGCAGTCATTTGTTCCCGGGATCACGAAGCCTGCCGCCGCTGCCGGGAGCGATAGCGGATGATCTCTTCGCGGAGCTGGTTGGCGGTCTGTACGAGTGAACACAGACTGACGCGATTCTGAGACGTGTCCGGACGAAGCCTGGCCTCGGCGATCCACTGCTCGATCAAGGACAACTTGTGTTGCGTATTGGCAAGCTGCTGGTCGTTCTCAAGACTCATACCGTTACCTCGACGACGCCCTTGCGAATCATATCACGATCTGACGCGAAGAGCACATCGCGATATCGCAAGTAATCGACTTCGTTGACAATCCTCAAATCGATGAATGGCAGCCCCTGCTCCAGTTGCGAAGCCCCCGCGGAATCGTCGTCATAGCTTGGTTCGGAAAGGGCGACGCAATCGACATCGTTCGGATCCTGCTTTGCCGTGACGAAACTGCCGTTGATGAGCAGCCTCAGGATTCCCGCCGAGCGGCACATCGGCACGAGCCACCGCAATGACTGCGCCTGCGCCTCCCGCTGCTCCGACACCTGGCCGAAGCGGTCGATGACCTCATCCAGCGTCGCTTGATGAACGCCGGGCGGAAGATAGCCGAGTTCGTTGAGGGGTGGGACCAATTCAGCCAGTCCTTGTTAAACGAGGCGCGACAAATCAGCTTCCGTCCATTATCACACGTCCAGCTCGTCCGCCTCCTCGGCGCGTTCCATGATGAAGCGGAAACGGGCCGACGCGTCCTTGCCCATCAGCTCATTGATCACCCGATCGGTAGCCAGCGCGTCGGAGATTTCGACGCGCAGGAGGCGGCGGGTCTTGGGGTTGAGCGTCGTCTCCCACAGCACCTTGGGCATCATCTCGCCCAGCCCCTTGAAGCGGGTGATCTCCGGCTTGGCGTTGCCCCTGGCGTGTTGCTTGAGGATGCGCGCCTTGTCGGCTTCGTCGGCCGCCCAGTAGGTTTCCTTGCCGATGTCGACGCGGTAGAGCGGCGGGAGGGCGATGAAGACGCGGCCGGCCTCGATCAACTG
>JBBSLV010000261.1:0-5997 GCA_038233535.1 Tepidisphaerales bacterium
CGTGGCGACGCCGGGCCAGTTCGCGCGAACACTCGGGACGACGCGCGCGAGGTACATCGTCCAGCCCACAACGAGGTAGAAACCGACCATGATGATCTGCGGTGCGACGCACGAGATCACGAGAAGCCCGAGCACGATCCCCAGCACCCAGCGGAATTCCCTGCTCATCGGTTGCCCCCCGCGACGGCGAGCATGGACTGCAACTCGTCATCGCGCAGCGAGCGAATCTGCCCATCGCTCGTCAGCACCAGCCGCGGCGCATGGAACACGGCCGGCTCATACGCGACCGGCTCGGCCCCGGCGTCGGCTCTATTTCCCGGCACGTACAGATACCGCGCCCGCGACACGTCCGGCGTCTCCCATGCCGCCGCCGGGATCGCGTCATGCGCATCGTCTGGTGGGAACGCCCCACCGTTCGCGGCGGCGTAGCTCCACAGCGCCGTTTTCAACATCCGCAACCGCTCGCGGCGCATCGTTTCGGTCACCGTGCGGTCCTGTCCGTCATCCTTCGCCAGGTTGTACGTCGCGCCGTCCTTCTCCCACGCCCCCGGCGTCATCAGCTCGCGCGCGCCGGAGATCATCGTCAGCACGAGCAGGAACAGCATCCCCCACAGGCTCACCAGCGCAACCGATTTCCCATACGTCAGCCGCGGCAGGCGCACGAAATCCCGCCGCAGCCGGTTCCAGAGGACCATGACCGCGACGGCCGAGACCAGCAGCAAAAGAAGAAAGAACGAAATCGACTGGATGCGCAGGCGCGCGATGTCGGTGAGCGTGAGGCTGGGCATGCCCGCCAGCGCCGCGCGCGGGACAAGCGTGAGCGCGAGAAACGCGGCGATGAACCGAATCGAAACGACTCCCGCACGAGACCGCATGGCGCCAGTGTACCCGGCGCGGGCGCGCGCCGCACGGGAACGTGACGTGAGGCGGCTGGCGCTTGAATGCCGCCTTTCGCTCCTCGGTTTATGCCGTTGAAGTGCCCGCGCGCCACCGCCCATTTTCTCCCGCCGAAGGACACCGTCCTGCCAGCTTATCGAATGAAGCAAGGCGCCATGAACACAGGAGAACTTTGGAATCTCACTCTTTCCGCGGCTTCTCGCCCGGCGAGATCTTCGATTCCATGATCGGTGTCACACCCGCGCCGTCCGCCGACGTGGGGAGCGTTTTCGCTCAAACGAGGTGACCGCCTTGCTCGGCGCCAACAGCTCTAGTTGAACTTCCTTCTCATTCCACATCAGCGCGATCGCGTCACGAACCATGAAGACCAGTTCGTCCAGCGACCGACCCTGCGTGGTGATGCCCTCGCGCTCGAGCACGCGGCCGATGAACCACTCGTCCTCCTGCTCGACCGACACGTGGTACATTTCCATGTTACATCCCGCCTGAAATCTTCCCAATCCGCCTTGGCGTCCATCGCCATCCCCGCACCGTGCCACGTGGAATCCACGCTTCATCAACGCGCGAAGCGCCTTTCTGCTTTGGAACGGCCAGTGACACGGAAACGCTCATCGGCGCCCCGCGAGCGCTTTCTCCGGCTTGTGCCGTGCTTTCACCTCACGCGGCTTCCGGGCACGCTGCCGTCGCTCGTAGCTCATGACGACGTCGGGAGGAATGACGAACTCGATAATCGCGCCCTTCACGTCGTACACGACCTCAACGAGGTCGCGCGCCATGTACAGCGCCTCGTCCATCGACCGCGCCTGGGTAAACAGCTTGGGATCGTTGATGCACTCCAGGAAGTGATACCCCTCTTCCTCGGGATAAACCGCGAATCGAAACAGCTTCATCGAACCTCCTGAAGGAACGAGTCCGGATCGATCTCCATGTCCTTGGCAATGCTTCTCGCGGTGTTCCGGTCGACCTGCCGGTGGCGTGGCAGGGCTGTGGTACGACCCGCATCGTCGCCCAGGATCGTATGCTCGCGACCTTCGCGAAGGATTCTACACCCCCGTCGGGTCAGGAAGCGGAGAATTTTCCGTCGCTGAAAGCTCACCGGGCATTACCCCATGTGCCTGATCATCTCACTCGCGAACTCGCTGCACTTGACCTTCTTCGCGCCGGTCATCTGCCGCTCGAAATCGTACGTCACCGTCTTGGCGCCGATGGCGGCTTCGAGGCCCTTGACGATCAGGTCGGCCGCTTCCTGCCACTTCATGTACTCCAGCATCATCACCCCGGAGAGGATCACGCTGCCGGGGTTGACGACGTCCTGGTTGGCGTACTTCGGGGCGGTGCCGTGGGTGGCTTCGAAGACCGCGTGGCCGGTGACGTAGTTGATGTTTCCTCCGGGGGCGATGCCGATCCCCCCCACCTGCGCCGCCAGCGCGTCGGAAAGGTAATCCCCGTTGAGGTTGAGCGTGGCGATGACGTCGAAGTCCTCCGGGCGGGTGAGAATCTGCTGAAGCGTGATGTCGGCGATGGCGTCCTTGATGACGAGGCCGTTGGCCAGCTTGCACCAGGGGCCTTCATCGATCAGATCAGCGCCGTTCTCGAACTGGGCGACCTGGTAGCCCCAGTCGCGGAACGCCCCCTCGGTGAACTTCATGATGTTGCCCTTGTGCACGAGCGTCACGCTCTTGCGCTTGTGGGTGATCGCATAATCGATCGCGGCGCGCACCAGCCGCTGCGTGCCCACCATGCTCACCGGCTTAATGCCGATGCCCACGTTCACCTTCGCGGACCCCGCGCCGGGGTCGAGGCCGGCCTCTTTCAGGAACGCCGTCGCCTTTTCCTCCGTCCCGAAGCGAATTTTCTTGAACGCCTTCGGATCGCTTTTCTCCAGAAAGTCGAGCATCCGCTGCGCCTCGGCCGTCCCCGCGGCGTACTCGATGCCGGCGTAAATGTCCTCCGTGTTCTCACGGAAGATCACCATGTTTACCTTCTCCGGGTGCTTCACCGGGGAGGGCACGCCCGTGAAATATCGCACCGGGCGCAGGCAGACGTAGAGGTCGAGCATCTGCCGAAGCGCGACGTTCAGCGAGCGGATGCCCCCGCCGACCGGCGTCGTCAGCGGGCCTTTGATACCGACGAGATACTTCTGAAACGCCTCGACCGTTTCGTCCGGCAGCCAGTTCCGCGTCGCATCAAACGCCTTCTGCCCGGCCAGCACTTCCTTCCACTGGATCTTGCGCTTCCCGCCATACGCTTTTTCGACGGCGGCGTCGAAAACGCGCACCGACGCTCGCCAGATGTCCGGCCCGGTGCCGTCGCCCTCGATGAACGGGATGATCGGCTGCTCGGGGACGTTCAACTTGCCGTTGGAAATCGAGATGGTCTGGCCGGTGGACATTGGCGGGCTCCGAAATCGTGTTGGGTATCAGGGAAAACGCGGGCCGCGATTATGGGGATTGGCGGGGAAAGCTCAAACCGCAGCCGGTCGCGGCGCGCCGGTCCGGGCGCCGTCGCGGTGGTCGGCGTCAGCCTGCTCAATGCTTTCGCCCGCGATGTAATTCCAGATCTCGTTGAGGTCGCGCTCGGCCTCTTCGGTGAGGACGTAGTCGCTCATGCCCCGCCCGCGCTTCGCCGGGCGTCGCTCTTCGCCTTGAGGCGGGCGAACGCCGCGTCACCATCGACGAGCTTCCCCTCGCGCGCCTGCTGCTCACCGACGGCGAGCAGCGCCTCCATCTCCCCGGGCTCCAAGTCATCCCCGGCGACGACCTGCGCCACCGCCGAGTTCACCAGCGCCTCCGCCGACGGAAACAGGCCGGCCTTGACCTTCTCCGCGACGAGCTTTTCGAGTTCCGGTTTGAGTGAGACGAGCACCCGGGAATTGTACCGTTGCCGGTATCGCAATCACATGGGTTGCCCAAGGGAAACGGCAAGGTCAATGTCGACCTTCACGATGGTACACTTCGAAAATGTGGAGCGGTCTCGGCACAATCCTTGGTACGATTTTCATCGGGGTGAGCATCTTCGTACTTGGGCAGATCGTGGAGCGCCTCTGGATCGGGCCGGTTCACGAGCTCAAGAATACGCTCGGTAAGACTGCGCATGCGTTGACGTTGCACTGGGGAGTGGCCGGCAGATGGTTCACGGAGGACGGGGAACACGTCGAGCCCCGAGAAAAGCTCGACCCGATCCGCGACGCGCTGCAAAACGTCGCCGAAGAGCTTCGCGCGAATCAGGCCGTCATTCCTTGGTACAGGGTAACGCAAAAGATTTTTGGCTTGCCAACGAAAGAAGAGATGAAAGATGCATCGGCAGCGCTCTACAGTTGGTCAATCGCAATCTACGGGCATGGCAATGGGATAGCGAACTACCCCACGAGGATTGACGAGGCGCTCAAGCTAAAAACTGACTGGTATTGGGACCACACGAGTTCGACCAAGAAAAAAGTGAAGCGAAAGTCCAAAATTCGGTTCTCTTGTCGGCCGCTTCATCGCGGCTACGGTCGCGCCGCATAGGCAAACAAGCAGGTGACGATCGCGGCGCCGATGATTTGAGCGGCGAGTCGCGGCGAGTCGATCTGAATAGTCCCGGGTATGTTTGGAATCTGCCGAATCTGACGTTCCTCTTCAAGCATCCGTGCTTCCTTGGTACCTTTAAGATACATCCCGAGGATGCCTTCGGCATCTTCCTCATCGGGGACGATAGGGAAGGGTCGACCGGGGGGGGTTGAAAATCGGCGCATACCCAAGCGGGCGGAAAAAACTCGCGATTCTCATCGCTTCTTCCGTTTTGCCATGGGGGCAGCAACACCATCGCAGCAATTCCGCCTGCGCCGACGATGAGGATTATTCGCTGCGCGATAGACGTCTTCGGGGGCATGGCTTCGCTTTCTCTTTCTGCTTCCGAATGGCATTCGGGACAGATCCAATTATGACCGGTCTATCGATATCGACTGCCACATCCCATCACGGCAGCACGTCGCGCAGCGGTACATCGAGCGTTTCACCATCGCCCACGCGAAGCGACAGCAACTGTTCCGCCGTGACGACCCCCGGCGGCGGGTACGTTCCGGCGGTCGTGTCCGGGGCGGCGTAGACCTCGGCGGTGCGATTGCGGAAGTTCAGGATGACGTATTGCGCTACTCCGGCGCGGGCATAGGCGACGAGCTTTTCACCGGCGTCGCGTTCATAGCTGGCGTCGGCGACCTCGACGACGCACCATGCGTCGGCAGCCGTCGGCAGGTCGGTGTAGTCGTCGAGCGTGCCGCGGAGCACCATGAAGTCGGGCTCGGGGACGTGTGTTTCCGTGCAGACGAGCGGCTGCTGCGATTCGACGTGACGGCGCGCGTCATCGATAAGCTTCCGCAGGCCCGAAAGCCGCTCGACCGCCTTGCGGTGCTCATTCCCGATCATGGTGATGTCCTGTCCCCGGTCCGCGCGGTCCTTCAGAACAATCGCGCCGTTGAGCAGCTCGGTCGAGGCGTCTTCGGGGATGATGCCAAGGCGCACGAGGGCCTGCGCGTCCGTTCGCGTGAAGCGCGGAAGCTTCCAGCGACCGTCCAGAAATTCCGGGGGCGGCGAAACGAAGCGCTCGGCGATCGTCCAAGTGTTGGCGACCATGCTCGCACTATACCGTCTGGGCCGCTGATCTGGAACTTTTCCGTTTGGTTGCTGGAGACAACCGGGGCGCAAACACACGGGCAGCAACATCAGCGACGCCGCGCTAAGCCGCGTCCCACTCTCACTGTTTCTCGACAAACCGCCGCACCGGCACCTTCTTGCCCCGGATCAGGGCGGTGCGCATGGCCTGGAGGACGTCTTCGACGACTTCCTCGGCCAGCTCGACGATGGAGAACCGGTCGGCAATTTCGATGGCGCCGATCTGCTTGCCGGTGATGCCCGATTCCCCGGTGATCGCGCCGACGAGACTCTTGGGCTGGATGCCCGACAACCGGCCGGCGCCGACGTAAATGCGCGACATGCGACCCGAACCGGCGCCCGCGGGCGCTCGCTTGCGCTCGTCGCGGGCCGCGCCCGGCCCCCCGCCCGATCCCGACTTCGCGCCCGGCGCATCGCGGCGGTCGTCGACTTCGTCCTCGCCGTCCCCGTC
>JBBSLV010000262.1:0-5996 GCA_038233535.1 Tepidisphaerales bacterium
GCCCACCAGCCTTCGGGCGCCGGCGACAACGACCAGGTCGAGTTCTTCACGATCGGCGCCGATCCCATCGCGGGCGACCCCAACGAGGGCGACTCCGTCGGTGCGTCTCCGCTGGCCGAAGGCATCCGCAAGATCGAGCTGTACGTGGAGGACGACGCCGATTCGCCGGTGCTCATCCGCCGGGTGACGCGGAACCTCCTGCCGGCGTCCGAGCCGCTGGGCGACGAGGAAATCCTCTGCCGCAACGTGCGCTCGTTTTCGCTGCGGTATTACGACGGCATCGCGTGGCAGGAAAACTGGGACTCGACGGCGCTGGGCGACGCGCTCCCGATGGCCGTCGCGATCACCATCGAGCTGGGGGACGCGAACCCGGACGCGCCGGGCCGGGGCGTGACCCGCGTCGTCCCGCTTTCGTGCGCGAGGCCGGCGGCGGGGACCAACTTCATGACGCTGGGGGGTGGGCAATGAGCGCCCCTGCCCTGACAACGAATCCCGTTTCGCATTCGCTAAAAGGCGGAACACGAATCGACACGAATCTGCACGAATGCACACGAATGAGGACGGAATCAATTCGATCCCGCCTGGAACTCATTCGTGAAGATTCGTGTGAATTCGTGTCGATTCGTGTTCCAATTTGCCTGCCTTCCGCCCGCCGGGGGACGGTGCTGATCGTGACGATCGTCATCTGCTTCGCCATGGCCGGGGCGGTAATCGCGCTGTGCCGGGCGATGCGCGTGGAGATGCTGGCGTCGGCGAACCTCGCGGCGTCGCTGGAGGCGTCGGCCGTGGCTCGCGGGGCCGAGCAGTACGTGCTGGCGTTGCTCGCGGATTACAAGGACGAGATCCGCACGATGAGCGAGGACGAATTCGCCGCCGTTCCCGTCGGGCGGGGACACTTCTGGCTGCTGCGCCCCGACTACGACGATGTGAACCTCCCGATATTCGGGCTGACCGAAGAATCGGCGAAGCTGAACCTGAATGCGGCGGCGTACGATGAGATCGTCCGGCTGCCGGGCATGACGTACCCGGCGGCGTCATCGATCATGGACTGGATCGACGATGACTCAAACGTCCAGCGCGACGGCGCGGAGAACGAATATTACCTCGCGCTTCCCGATCCGTACTACTGCAAGAACGAGGACTTCCAGACGGTGGAGGAACTGCTGCTGGTGCGCGAGATGCACCGGGACATGCTCTACGGCGACGGGACCGCGCCCCCGCTGGGGGAGCGGGCGTCGAATCGCGGCGCCGGGCGAGACCTGTTCAGCGAAGCGCAGTTGGCGCGCGGGATTTACGATCTGGTGACCGTGTACACGAGTGAACCCAACGGCACGGACGACGGCGAGGCGAGAATCAACATCAATAACCTCAACAGCGCCCGGGTGCGCAACGCGCTGCGCGAACGGCTGCGCCAGCGGTTCGACAAGAGCCGCGCCGACCAGATCGCCGCCGCCGCCGGGCGCACGCGCTTCACGAGCGTCTTTCAGCTCTACTTCGCGGCGCAGTTGAAGCACGGGGAGCTGGACCTGATCCAGGACGACCTGAAGTTTTCCAACGCGCGGCGGCTGGAGCGGCTGATCAACGTCAACGCCGCCCCGCCGGCCGTGCTGCGGACGATCGAGGGGCTGGACGCGGATGACGCCGAGAAGATGATCGCGGCGCGAGCCGGAAATGACCCGACCTCGGATTCAATCGCGTGGGTCGCCGATGCGCTGGGGCGGGAGAAGGCCGAGGCGATTGGAAACCGCGTGACGTGGAAGACGTTCCAGTATTCCGCCGACATCCTCGCCGTCAGCGGGAACGGGCGCGCGTTTCGCCGCGTGCGGATTGTGGTGGACACCGCCGGCGGCACGCCACGGATCATTTACCGGCGCGACATCACCGACCGCGGCTGGCCGATGGACCCGCAGCTTCTTGCGGCGATCCGGCGCGGTGAAGCGCTGGCCAGCGACGGAACGCGCAACGTATTGGCGGGCGCGGGAAGCAGGTTTTAACAGCATGATCGGTCGACCTACGAGTTTCCTGGGGCTGGCGATCGCCGAGCGGGCGATCGTGTGCGCGGAAGTCGCGCCCGCGCGCGGCAACGGGGGCACGATGCGCCGGACGGCGACGTTCGTCGTGCCGCCCGAGCTGTCGCTCGACGCCCAGCCCGAATCCGTCGGCGCGGCGCTGGCGGCTTTCCTCCGGGAGCAGAAGTTCTCCGCGTCGCGATGCGTGGTCGGCGTGCCGGCGCGGTGGCTCATCGCGGTGGAGAAGGAAGTGCCGCCCAGCGACGACACCTCCGCCCGGGCGATGCTGCGTCTCCAGGCCGAGCGATTGGCCGTCGCCGAGAGCGGGGAGGTGGTCTTCGACTTCGCCGGCAAGTCCAGTTCATCGACCGCGACCAAAGTCCTGCTCGTGGGGATGCTCCGTCAGCGCCTGGAGCGCATCGAGAAGATCGCCGACAGCGCGGGGCTGCATTTGGAAGCGGTGACGTCGACCGGGCTGACGCTCGCGTCGTGCGCTTCGGGAAAAGACGAGGGCGGGCTGCTCCTGCTGACGCGCGGGGGCGGGGAAATCGTCTGGCGGCACAACGACGCCCCGCGCATGCTCCGCCACGTCGCCGTCGCCGCCATGAACGGGCACGGCACGGTCAACATGGCCCCGCTCACCGCCGAGCTGCGCCGCGCCGTCACGCTGGCGCAAACCAACGGGGACGGGCGCGATCTGCTGCTGCTCGACGGGGTGGGGCTTGAAGACGCACAGATCACGGAATTGTCCGAGCGGCTGGGCGTGAAGCTGCGGAGCGGGCGGAACAGCGACGTCTGCGGCATCGGTTCCGACCCGGCCATTGCTTCCCCCGCGGAACACCGCGACGCGCCGGCGCGCTACGCGCCGGCGATATCGCTGGCGCTGGCCGGCGTGCGCCCGGCGCTTCGGCCGCTGGACTTCAAGCATTCGCGCCTCGCCCCCGTGAAGGTCAGCCGCTTCGGCGCCCGCTCGTCGTGGGCCATCGTGCTCGGCGCCATCGCGCTGCTGGGCATCGTCTCGCTTTACGTCATCGCCCACCAGCGGCAGAACCAGATCGACGCGCTGAACGCGACGCTCCGAACGCTTGATCCGGAGATCGAGGACGCGCAGACCAACGTCGACCGGCTGAAGTATGCCCGCGGCTTCTTCGAGACCCGCCCGCCCGTGCTCGACTGCCTGGCGGAGTTGTCGGCGGCGTTCGGCGAGAACGACCGCGCGTGGGTCAAGGCGCTGGTGCTCCCCGCCAACGGCAAGGGCACCATCAACGGGCAGGCCGCCGACGACGCCGTCGTCCTCGCGGTCGTCGAGCGGATCAAGAAAAACCCGCGCTTCACCGACGTGAAAGGCCCGAACACCCAGCAGGCCGACCCGCGCACGCGAGAGGTGTCGTTCACCGTGACCTTCACGTTCAACCCCATGCAATCCACGGCGGCAACCACGGGAGTCCAGCGATGACCCGGCGCGAACGTTCCATCGCAACGCTCACCGGCATCGCCGTCGCCGCGCTGGTGCTCTACCAGTTCATGATCGATCCGAAGCTCGTGGAGATCGAAACCCTCGACGCGCAAATCGACACGGCCACCACCGACCTCGATCTCGCCGACAGCCTGTTCAACCAGAGCCGCAGCGCCAACCGTCGGCTTGCGGAGATGGCGGGGTCGGGGCTGCGCCGCACGGACGCTTCGGCTGAGAGCGAGCTGCTCAACCGCACGCGGCAGTGGGCGCAGGAGGCGGGCATCAGCGGATGGGGCATCAAGCGCGAGCGCACCGAAAAGGAGCGCGACTTCAACAAGATCACATTCCGCGCCAACGGCACGGGCGGGATGCGGCAGATCGGGCAGTTCCTCTACCGCCTTCAGACCGCCGACATTCCCGTGCGCGTCTCTGACATGACGATCAACAGCCGCAAGGACGGCACGGACGACCTGGCGATCGTGCTGAGCATCTCGACGATCTACCTGTCGCCCGACGACGCGCCCCCCGCCCGACCCGCCGGCGCGGGCGCGGTGCAGGCACGCAATGGCAAGAGCAACGCGGAGGTGCAGCTGTGAAGATCAACCGCTTGATCACCCTCTTCGCGCTGGCGGCGCTGGGCATCGCGTCGGCCGTGCCGGCGCAACAGCGCGAGCGCCGCAGCGACCGCGACACCCGTGACTTCCAGCAGCTCCGGCAACCGATGGCGACGACGGCGCCGGCGGTGCAGGGTTACACCGATCGTTACGCGATCCTCGAGAGGAACAACATCTTCGTCCGCGACCGCTCGCGCCCCGCGGCGCGCCCAAGCGCGTCCACCGCGACGCAGCCGGTCCGGCGGAGCCTGGAACAGTCGCTCGTCGTCCGCGGCATCGCGATGGAAGAGCTGGGCTACCGGGCATACGTCGAAAACCTCAACACCGGTGCCACGCTGCGCATCTCCCCCGGCGAACCCCTGGGCCGCGGGCACGTCACGGCCGTGGCGCTGGACGCGATTCAATACGCGCTCGACGACAAACAAACGTGGATCGAGATCGGCAGCGATCTGACGGGCAGGCCATCGGCGACGACGGCCCCGTCGTCGCCGTTGTTCACCTCCGCATCACCGAAGACGTCACCGGCCACGCTGCCGGCCAACGTTGACATGAACGATCCCAGCCTGACCGTCGAGCAGCGGATGCGCCTGCGGCGCTTGCACCTCCGCGAGCAGCAGCGCGGCCAATGAGGAGCAACGGGCTTGAAGCTTTCACCGGGTAAACACATGACACGTGCATTGGTGCGACGTTCGGCCGCTTCGGCCTTGGCGCTGGCGATCGCGACGGCGCCGGTCGTCGCGCAGGTGAGTCCCTCCACGCAATCGGCGACGCAGCCGACGACCGCGCCGTCCGTCACGCGCAACGGCAACGCCGCCACGTCGTCCTCCGTCACCACGCGGCCCGGCGGGAGCCTCGTGCTCAACTTCAAGGACGCCTCGATTGATTCCGTGCTCGACGAGCTGTCGTCGGCGGCGGGGTTCATCGTCGTGAAGGAAGTGAAGCCCGAGGGGCGCGTCACGCTCATCAGCAAGCAGCCCGTCAGCCCCGCCGAGGCGATCTCGCTGCTCAACACGGTGCTGAAAAACGCGGGCTACGCGGCCATCCAGCAGGAGCGGATCCTCAAGATCGTCCCCCGCGACGCCGCCAAGCGCGCCAACATCCCGGTGCGCAGCGGCGCGGACCCAAGCAAGATCCCCAACACCGATGAGCTGATCACGCAGGTGATTCCGCTCCGCCAGGCCGACGCCATGCAGCTTCGGCAGGACTTGGCGCCGCTGATCAACCCCGAAGCCGACTTCACCGCCAACCAGTCGAGCAACGCGCTGGTGATCACCGACACGTCGGCCAACATCCGCCGCGTCGTCGAGATCGTGGCGGCGCTCGACGGGCACCTGGCGGAGTCCGCGAGCGTGCTGGTGAAGCAGTTGAAATACTCGACCGCCACCAACGCCGCCCGGCTTGTTGAAGAGCTTTTCGGCGACCAGGCGGGGGGCGGCCGCAACCAGCAGGACCAGCCGCGCTTCGGAGGGATGTTTAGCGGCTTCGGCAGCGGCGGCGCGGACCGCAGCCGCGCTGGCAGGGTCAGCGGCGGCAACCAGGTCGCCCGCCCTGCCGTCTCCGTCAACGCCTCCGGCGACGATCGCACGAACATTGTCGTCGTCACCGGCCCGCCCGAAATGCTCACCGTCATCGACAGTGTGCTGGAGAAGCTCGACGCCAACCCCGCCGCCGAGGAAACCGTCTTCGTCTACAAGCTGAAAAACGCGCAGGCTTTGAACATCGAGCAGGTCGTCAACGTCCTGTTCAACGGAGGGTCGTCAGGCTCGCGCACGACCGGACGGGGCCAGACGGGCGGCGGCCTGGGTTCGAGCAACACGCGCGGCAACTCCCGCGCGGGCGGCTCTGCCCGCGGGGGAGTTCGAGCCGGGGGCGGGGCACGAGCCGGGGGCGGAAGCGGTGGGTTTGGCGGGGGCGGAA
>JBBSLV010000263.1:0-5967 GCA_038233535.1 Tepidisphaerales bacterium
GCCCCACCGCCCCCACACTCCGACCGGCGCACGCCCCCCCGCCGCGCCGACGACGCCCGGGGTCCGCGCGAGCCAGTAGACGGGAAAGTAGTTCCAGAACGTCGCCCAGTACGTCGTCAGCGAATGCGAATCGACGCTGATCGCCGGGTAGAGAATCAGCTCCGCCGGCCGGTGGCGGGTGGGGTAAAAGAGCCACTCGGAGATTTCTGAAAGGAACCCCACGCGGTCCTGTTGCGCCGCCGTCGACGCGCGCACGAATTGCATCGTTGCGCGCAGCGGCACCAGCCCGATGAGCGCCGCCGCGAGCACGGACAATCCGAACGCGCGCCACGCGCCCAGCGCCAGCAAGCCGAAGATGAGGACCGCCGGGTAAACCTTGACCCACGCCGCGACGGCCAGACACAGGCCGATCAGGATGTCCCGCCCCCACGACGGTTGCCGCTGTAACGCGAAGGCGGCGACGACGATCATCGCCAAAACGATCGCGTCGGCCTGACCGCGCTCGGTCGCGAACAGCACGGGCTGCGAGACCAGGAGCAACCCGAGCATGAGCACGAGCGGCAGCCGGGCCAGATCCAGCGCCGCCCGCGTCCTTCCCGCCGCCCACGCGGCCACGCCGATGATGCCGGTGATCGCCCCCATCCACAGGATCATCGCGGTCGTCCTGCCGAACAGTCCGCACCACGCGAACAACGGCAGCACCACCGGCGGATACGCGAACTTCCCGCGCCAATCGCCGAACTCCTCGATGTATGGGTTCCCGCCGCGCAGCCAGTGCAGCGTCGCGAGGTAGTTGTGCTGAAAGTCCAGCCCGAGGTGTTTCCACGCCGGCACGCGGATAATCTCGTCGGCCCAGAGCATCCCGTTTCGCAAGCTGATCAACCACCAGCCGGCCCATGCTGCGATCAACGCGCAGCCGAGCGCCACGAGCATGCGGCGCCAACGGGATACGGGAGGATCATGCGGCGCGGCTTCGGCGGGCATGGGGGGGAAAGATAGCGGCAATCCCGCAGCAATGCGCGAGAGTCACGTATCGCCTACAACGAGCCGGGCGTGAGCAACCCGCTAATGAGGACCGCTGAAGCGTCGTCAGAAGCGCCGCCGCCCATGGCCGGGTCAGCTTTCGGCGCTGAACGCGGTCCGAACAGCGGCGGAAGCTCCGTCGCCACGCCGAGTTCCTTTGCGCGGTTCACGAGGCAGATTGTGACGCCCACCAACCCGAGGAACTTGAACAGCAGCAGCGGCCATGGGCCAATCGGCAGCGCCAGCGGCTGCCACCACAGGAGCATCACCGCCAGAAATGTTTGCGCGAGCAGTCGGTCCTTGTGGTGCCAGACGGCGAGCGTCGCCAGCGGCAGCGAGATCAGCTTGTAGTCCATCGACACGGGGAACCAGAATGTCGCGCATGCGCTGAGCCACAGCAGGTACGGGTATGCCAGGACGATGCGCTGCGCGCACCGCCAGACGTGCCAGCTCGCCCACGCGACCAGCGGCGCGATCATGATCGTCGCGGCGACGATCCCGGGGATCTTCGCGAGAAGCGGCAAACCCAGGTCGCTCCACACGAATGGCCAGGCGCCGCTGATCGAGTGGGCATAGTGCAGCCCGTTCATCGGGTAATCGCCGGTCACGCGGCGGGAAACCTGGATCCAGTCCAGGTTTCCGTGCAGAAACGTAACGCCGATCAGCGGCCCGAAAAGGGCCGCGAATGCGACGGCGCGGAAGCGCCCGAGCACGATCAGTCCCGGCAACAGCAGCAAGGGGTACAGCTTCGCCCAGACGGCGAACGCCATCAGCACGCCGATTAGCACGTCCACCGCGCGCGACTCATCGCGGCGGAGGAGGCGCGCGACGAAGACGATGATCAGGATGATCAAAACGTCGTTGTTGCCCCGCTCCATCGCGAACAGGACGGGCATCGAGAACAACGTGACGGCCAGAATGAACGGCACCGACAAATCACGCAGCCGCAGCTCCATTCGCGTCTGCCACACCGCGCAGGACGCGACGAAGATGATGAGCGCGCTAACGGCGGTCCATACCCATATCCCCGTAAGCGGGTCGACCCAACTGCACCAGAGGAACAGCATGAGGACGATGGGCGAATAAGCGTAAGGCCGGCGGATCGGGTCGCCGAACCGCTCGAAATAAACGTTGCCGCCCTCGAGCCAGTGCGGCGCGGCGAAGTAGCTGTTGAGGAAATCGAGCCCGAGGTACGGCCACCGCGGCAGCCACCACCTGGAATACGGCCCGGGCAGCGCATTCTGCTCGAGGCTGATGAACCAGAAGTAGCCCCAGAAGCCGAGAACGGCCAGGCCGATGAACCCCAGCGGGTGGAACCGGATCCGGAAGCGCAGCCGTGCTCGCGGAGGAAAGGGAATCATGCCAGAGGCGACCGCTTCACGAAGTGGCCGACCTCATACACCGATCCCACCGTTGACGGCGTGCCCCGCATCGAAACCACGCGCAACTTTTGCATCTTTGCCGCCGCTGCGGCTTCGACGTCTCTCTCGGTGGAAAAGTGATGCTCGCGGATGTCGTACCCGAGCATCCGGAACATGAACGCCATGAACGGCCGCTCGACGGGCACGCCGTAGACCATTTGCCCGCCCGGGCGCAGCACGCGGCGCACTTCGCTCATTGCTTTGGCCTGCTCCTCGGGCTTGAGGTGCTCCAGGATGCTGATCAGCAGCACGGAGTCGAACGTGTCGTCGTCGTACGGCATCTCAAGCACGCTCCCGACGCGCAGCTGCGTGTTGACGTTGTGCCGCTCCCACAACTGCGTGATCGGCTCGACCGCGGCCGTCAGGTCCAACCCGTGGATCTGGTCGTACATGTCGCGGAGGTTCAGGAACGTCAACCCCGTGCCGAAGCCCACTTCGAGGATCGTCTTCCCGCCTGTCAGCTCCGCCAGGCACAGCTCGACGCGCTGGCGATACATGCGCCCGAAGACGGGGTAGGAGTAGAATCGGATCGGGTCGTTGCGGTTCACGCCGGTGTATTGCTCATTGGGCAGCAGCTTCAACTTGGGCGTGCGGCTGCTGATGGCCGGGGCGAGCGATGCACTCGTTTCCTCCGACGTTTCCGGGTGCCGCGCGACGATGTGCAGCGACCCGGAAAACTCGCGCGCCAGCGGGATGCGCTCCAGCAGTCGCCCCGCCGCGCGGACGGTGGGGATCAGCGGCGGCGGCGTGGACATGTGCAGCCAGTCGAAGGGCTTTAAGCGGATGTCGACGAACCCGCGGTTGAGCAGCACACGGCGCAGCCGCCAGCGGATGAACGCCGTCTCGTCCGGCGACTCGCCCAGCCGCTCGCGCACCCACGACACTTTTTTCATCGCCATCACCTGCGGGTTGAGCATGTTCGGCTCGGCGAAGCTGATCATCCCACCCGGACGCAGCAGGTCGTACATGCGCCGCAGCGCGGGGGAAAAGTCGAGGTGGTGCAGGATCGAGCTGCCGATGATCGCGTCGAACGGGCCGTCGACGTCGCAGTTCTCGAATGGTTTGGCCAGGAAGGTGACCTGGTTCTCAGGGAGCCCGCGGGCGCGGGCGCGTTCGAGCAGGTCGGGGGAGATGTCGACGGCGACGATCGTCGCGCCGCTTTTGGCGAACATCTCGGTGAACAACCCCGAGCCGCATCCGATCTCGAGCACGCGCATGCCCGGCCGAAGCCCCGCGCCGTCGGCAATCAGCTGCCCACGACGGGCGGCGCGCAGCTTGCCGGCGGGCGTGCCCCAGCCCCACGTCAGTTCCGGATCCCCGCCGGCGAGAAATTTGCCGTGTTCCACCTCGCGCGCGGCGCGATCCAAAGCGGAGTCGTTGGTTGTCAATTCGTGCGCCATCATTCAGACCTTAATACTATTAACCACTCCAAACAAAGCTCACCACGGAGCACACGGAGAGCACGGAGAATGAAGCTTTGCCACTGAATTGTCTCCGTGTTCTCCGTGATCTCCGTGGTGAATGCATTCTTTGCTAAACGAACTTCAACCGCCGTGCCGCGACGGCGGTCATCTTTAGGAGCAGCCATCCGTGGCGGAAGCGGCTGATGTTCGTCGTCCCGTAGGTTCGGTCCCGGTATCGCACGGGAAGGTCGACGATCTTCAGGTTCAGCTTGGCGGCGCCGAAGATCAAATCGAAATCCCCGAACGGGTCGAAGTCGCCGAAGTACGGGCGGTTGGCGACGAGCAGTTGGTACTCGTCGCGCCACAGCACCTTCGTGCCGCAGAGCGTGTCCTTGATCGGCTGCCCGAGCAGCCAGGAAAACGCCATGCTGAAGAACTTGTTGCCCGCGAGGTTGAGCAGCCGCATGGCGTGCGCTTCCATGGGATACACGAGGCGCACCCCGTTGACGAACTCGCCCTTGCCGCTGACCAGCGCATCGTAGAAACGCGGGAGGTCTTCCGGCGGGACGGTCAGATCGGCGTCGAGGATCATCAGCACGTCGCCGCTGGCTTCGGCGAACCCTTTTCGCACGGCGTCGCCCTTGCCCTTGCCGCCCTGGCGGAACAGTTTCGTATCTGCGCCCGGGCGCGATGCGATCCCGCGCTCGATCGCGCCGTAGGTGTCGTCCTGCGAATGGCCTTCGACGAAGATCAGCTCCGTGCCCCCGCCCATCTGCGGGACGCGGTTGAAGATGTTCTCGATGTTGCCCGCTTCGTTTCGCGCCGCCACGACGACCGACACCGTCGGCTCGCGCCGTTCGGTCGTTGGCTCGCGCCGTTCGGTCGTCGGCTCGCGCCGCTGCGCCCTCGGCTGCGGGCGCGCGAGGATCACGTTCGTCAGCGCCAAGTGCCGAAACGGCCAGATTTTCACGAGGAAACGGTTGAAGAACCCCTGCACCAACGGGGTGCGCAGCGGCCAGAGGACTTCCTGTTGGTGCCGCATCACCTCGAACCCCGAGAGGTACAACAGGTTCGCCAAATCGCCCGGCGTGAACCAGTTCTGCCGCAACTGCCGGCGCGACAACCCCGTCCGCTGCGCCAACCCCAGCGGCCATTCCCACAGCTTGCTGTACGTGTTGAGCATCAGGCGCGTGCGCCGGTGACACAACGGGCGCAGCCGCTCGAGAACCTGCTGCACGTCCCACAGGTCGTTCACGAAGTCGGACAGGATGATGACGTCGAACGTGCCGTCCAGATTGAAGTCGTGCGCGTCGCCCTGGATGAAGTGCAGCTGCGGGTGACGCGCCTTGGCCCGCGCGATCATCTCGCCGGAGAGATCGACCCCCACGCCATAAACCGGTTTGACGGCGGCGAGCAGATCCCCCGTTCCGCAACCCACCTCCAGCACGCGAAGCCCGGGCATGATCGCGAACCGGTAGATTTCAAACAGCCGCTCGTGGTACGCCCCGCCCCACCCCTTGTAGGTGTCGGACGCGACGGCCTGCTGGTCCCAGTGACGCCGGCGCGCGTCGGCGTACGCGGCGCGGGGCGCGTCGTGCCGTTCCGCCGTTTCCAGTTGGGGGTTCGCGAGGGTCTCGGTCAACTCAAACACCGTTCCTGTCGCTGTGCAATGCCGCCTGGAGGGGTTCCGACGGGGGGCGGATTATCATAGCTTTTGCACAAATCGTTTCAAATGATCCCGGCTGCATGCGCCGACGCGGGTGCGTTTGACAACCGCTCGCCACGACGGGGATACTCCGCCCGCCCGTTAATCATGATGACGCCCACCGTCCGCAAGATTCTCATCCCGCTGCTGCTGATCGTCGGCTTGCAACTGTGGCTGCTGTTCAACACGACGCTGCACGCCAACCAGGTGTACGTCATGCTGGCGGCGCTCGCGCTGGCGGGAATCCCGGTCGTTCATCGGTTCACATTCCGCATGATTCAGCGCATCCGGCGCGTCACGCCGCGCACGCGCGCGATCACGGCGGTTGCGGTTTTCGTCATCGCCGCCGGCTACATCACGTTCACCGCCCACCGCCAGGGCCGCGCCCTGTACCCGAAGTATCACGACAACCAGA
>JBBSLV010000264.1:0-5949 GCA_038233535.1 Tepidisphaerales bacterium
AACCCGCGGCTGACGTACGTCACGACGCGCGTGTTCGGCCCGACCGTCACCCCGCCGGGAAGCGTGCGCCCGGTGCGCTGCGCCGCGGGCGGGCGGAGTTGCTCGTCGTAGCCGTGGTAGATCGCGCGGTCGACGCCGTCGAAGACCGTGCGCAGCTTCGGGCGCAGCTCCTCGGGGAAGCGCGAGCGCTGAAACTGCGTGGGCGTGTACGCGGCCTGACAATTTTGCAGGTCCAGCAGGATCATCGCGTTGCGGCACCGGCTGCGCAGGTACGTCAGGTCGTTCGTCGGCCAGGCGAGGTCTTTGCGGAAGTCCATGTCGCTGTCGACGTCGTGCGGGAGGTAGTAGTACTCGAAGAAGTTGATGACCGGGACGTTCGGGTACAGCTCGCGCAGGAACAGCGTGCTGCCGAAGCCGCTGTGGCCGACGATGAGGTCCGGCTTGATGTCCAGCCGGGCGCGCATGGCGCGGTAGACGCCGTCGCAATGCCAGACGGTGTTCTCAAACGTGCGCGTGCAGAAGTGGTTGTGCTTCGTGGCGCCGCCGAGCAGCTTGTACTCGATCTTCTCGATCCCGCCGATGTTTCCGCCGGGGGTTTGGCTGACGAACGTGCAGCGCCAGCCGAGCCGATCGACCAGGTGCTGGGCGATGTGCCCGAACTGGGCAGGAAAGTTCTGGTGGACGTAGAGGACGTGCATGTGGGGGAATGTTGTCGAGCGTGCGCGTCGCGTTGTCAATTCTTCGCACGCGGGAAGAAGCACCGGAGCTTCCGCTACCGGCTATCAGGAGAAAGTCCAACCGTCGCGCGATCTTCTTCACAGCCGGAAGCGGAAGCTCCGGTCTTTTCCTATGTGAAAGCGCAACCGTTGCAGTCCGATAATCCTCCCCCTCCCAATCCTGACCCCCGCGCGGCAAAAACTGCGCGACTGTCCTAAAGCGTGCACGTGACGAACCGATACAGACAGTGTCAACCGAACGTTCGGACGGATCGGCTGGCAGGGAGCACAGGGAGAAATGATGCACATGAACTCGACCAGCACGAAGATCAAAGACGTTCTGACGACCGGCGAAGTCGCGAAGATCTGCAGCGTCGCGCCGCGCACGGTGTCGAAATGGTTCGACTCCGGCGCCCTGCACGGCTATCGGATTCCCGGCAGCAAGGACCGGCGCATTCCGCTCAACCAGCTCATTCGCTTCATGAAGCACCACGGCATGCCGCTGAATGGGCTGATGACCGGCAGCAGCCGCGTCCTGATCGTCGACGACGAGCAGGACATCGTCGAGGTGCTCGAGAAGATCCTCGAGGACGAGGCGAAGTACGAAGTTGAAGTCGCCAAGGGCGGGTTCGCGGCGGGCATCACGGCGGACAAGTTCCGCCCGCACGTGATCCTCATCGACATGCACCTGCGCGACATCGACGGGCGCGAGGTCGCCAAGCAGGTGAAGAACAACCCGGACCTGCAACTGACGAAGGTCATCGCCATGAGCGGCAAGATGCCCGAGGAAGAGGCGAAGGGTCTGATGGCCGTCGGTTTCGATGGGTTCCTGCGCAAGCCGTTCCACGTGCGGCAGGTGATCGAGGCGATCGAGGACGCGATGGCGGTCGTGTACTAAACCACCCGCGCGTCTGGCTGACGCAAACGAAACGGTGCCGCGCGAGCTTGTTTCGCGCGGCACCGATGTCTTGCGGGGTTCGTGTCAGAGCACGCGCTTACGGCTGCGGCGACGGGTCACCAGCGCCGCCCGGGCCCCTTCGGCCGCCGAAGCGATCTCCGCCGCGGCGCGGATTCAAGCCCCCAAGCGTTCCCCCGCCCGACATCACGCGCCCATGCTCGATCAGCGCCAGGCGTTCGGCAATCGCCGCCTCGCGCTGCGCTTTTTCAGTGGTCAGCAGTTCTTCCTCGCGCTTGAGCATCTCGCGGAGACGCTGCACGCGCACCTCACGCTCCTCCAGCGTCAGGTCCACCAGCGCAGCCACCTTCTCGCGCAGCTGGGACGACTCCTCCGGCGTCAGCGACCTGCCCTCGATCCGTACGGCGGGATAGCTGATGCCGAAGATCTCGTCTTCGACCCCGATCCGGCGCAGGTTGACCTGGTACATGTCGTGGTCGGCGTTGCGCAGTCGCTCGAGCATGCGGAACCGGTTGTAGAGCATGCCGCGCATGCGCTGCTGGCGGTCGGCGTCGGTGATGCTCCGGATTATCGTCCACCGCTTGGGGGAGTTCTCCCTCATGAACGCTTCAAATTTCTCCACGTCCTCGCGACTCGGGAAATCCATCGCCGGGTGGAATTCGCTGCCGGACGTGAACTCGCGGGGTTCATCCTCCCCCCCGCCGCCGGTCTCGCGGCCCCGGCGTTCACGATCTCCGTCGCTTTCCGGCGCCGTCTGAGCGACAAGCGCAAGCGGCACGGCGCACACGGCGGCCAGAACGATCGATCGGGTCCAGTTCATTCGCATGGCATCACCAGTTCCTCTCGGTCGCATTCATGAAGATCAAATCCAAGTCATCCGGACGATTTGCCATCGCCTCAAGGCGCGCGATGCCCTCGTCAACCGGTCGGTTGATGATGAACTTCGCGAACTCCTCCTCGAACGGGTTGAGCGACGCCTCCAGGTGGTTCGCCGCCATCTCCTCTTTCCACTCCAGCACGTCCTGCGGCCCGGGGGGGACGTGCTCGTAATTCCGGGCGACGTCCGGCGCCGCCGGGCGTTCGCTGCGGTTGCCCCACCACACGAGGAACGCGATCAGCACCGCCGCCGCTGTCGTCAGCGGGTACGACCACCACGGGAAGCGCAGCTCGCGGATCGGCGCTTCCGGCGGGGGCGCGTGGGCACGGTCGATCTGCCACTGCCGCATCATTCGCGTCGCGCGGCGGACGGCGACGCTTTGGGACACCGGCAGCCGCGTGGTCGCATCCAGCCCCGCCAGCGCCGCGACCGTGCCGTCCCGCAGCCCGCGCAGGCGATCCAGCTCGGCGCGCATCGAACCATCGGAGCCGAGCAACTGCTCGACCTCCGCCCGATCCTCCGCCGACAGCTCGTCCGCCAGGTACATTAGCAGAATTGCTTCGTTGTTCTCGAGTTGGTGGAGGAGGGAAGTCATAAGAGTCACTCGTCACTTGTCACTCGTCAGGAACAAAACAGCTGGCGGTCTCCTGTCTCTGACAAGTGACCCGTGACGAGTGACCAATGACTTTCTACTG
Organism: Tepidisphaerales bacterium; assembly: GCA_038233535.1. GTDB lineage: Bacteria > Planctomycetota > Phycisphaerae > Tepidisphaerales > Tepidisphaeraceae > DASYWJ01. The sequence continues at coordinate 3,205 of JBBSLV010000264.1, forward strand.
CTCCATCATCTGTTTCAACTTCAACATCGCTTTGTGCATGCGTCCCAGCGCCGTGTTCAGCGGGCAGCCGACTGTTTCGGCGATCTCAACGAATTTTAAATTGCCGTAGTACCGCAGCATCAACACCTGCCGCTGGTTCTCCGGGAGACGAGCGATCGCCTCGTGGAGCTTCGCTTCCTGCTCGGCGCCGTCGAGCCGGTGCGAGGCGTCGGGGGCATGGGAGTCCGTGACCATCCGCAGCGCCTGCTTCGCCGATCTGTCCCGGCCGCTCGACCGCCAGTGGTCGTTGGCCTTGTTCGTCGCGATGCGAAAGAGCCAACCCTTGAACCCCCCCGCGACCGACGACTTGTCGAACCGGTCTAGGTGGTCCATCACGCTGACCCAAGCCTGCTGGTGCAGTTCCTCGGCCAGGTGGTCGCTTCCGACCAGCCGGTGCAGGTAGCGCAGCAGCGGCTGGCAGTACCGCTTGACCAGGATCTCTCCAGCCGACGTGCTTCCGTCGCGCAACAGCTCGATCAGCGCCTCGTCCGTCGGCTCGAGCGCGACGGCCGGGGCGGCCGGGGCGGCGGTGGCCGGGGGGGTCGGGTTCAGCGAGGCGGTCACACCCATTTCGGAAACTTCCGCGGCCGTCCACGTCTATAACGGTCGGCCAAAGCCCTTATTGCCGCGCAATTATGACCCGCCCATGTCCTGTGCGAAAGCACGGAAACAGGAGAGACACCACGGAGCACACGGCGAACACTGAGAATCAGAAAATCATATATAAAAAGTGCTTCTCTCTGTGTGCTCCGTGGGCTCCGTGGTGATTTGTGTTGGAGCCTTGGTTGCGCACCGCGCTGCGGGGTCAGCCTGCCCTGACCGCGTCGTCGTCGCCCGTCGAACGGGCAAGGGCGGGGGGATCGCTGGCGGGGAACGATTCCATCGACGCTTCGTCGACCTGGTCAGCGGGAGATTGATGCACGTCGGGCGTCGAGTGCGGGTAGCTTGGACCGACGTCCGAGTTGTCCGCCTCCTCGAAGCGCTTCTGGGCGCGCGGGGATTTCTGACAGAAGAAGCGATACCACGGGCTCAAGCCGGTGACGCCGCGGTATGACATGGCGGCGCCGGCGATCATCATCAGCAGTCCGGGGTTGCTCCGCCGGGTGAAGCCCAGCAGCAGCAGCAGTCCGCCACCGATGGTCCACATTGGGCGCTGCGTCACCGAGTCCTTCGGAACGAGGATATACTTGTCGCCCACCTTCCGGGCGACGAATGTTGGGGTAGCCATGGTGCAACTCCTTCACCCATTGGGCAGCAAAACGGGGGCCACCGCGGGTGCGGAGGAGCAAGCTTGATCGACGGCCTCAAACGGGTTGAATAAGGAGTTCGTGGAATCACGCAAAGGACAGCTTCTGATCGCTTCGGGCCGGCTCCTGGACCCAAACTTCGCCCGCAGCGTGGTGCTGATCGTGCAGCACGACGAGGACGGCGTGCTCGGGGTCATCCTCAACCACCCGCTGGAGATGAGCGTCGCCGAAGCCTGCGGGCCGATGGTCGAAGCCGCGGGCGAAGTGGAAACCGCCATCAACCAGGGCGGTCCCTGCCCCGGCCCGCTCATGGTCCTCCACGCCGACGAAGACGCCGGCGGCGAGCCTGTCGCCGACGGCATCTGGTTCACCGCCGAGCGCGAGCCGATCGAGCAGATCATGCGCGAGGGCACCGAACCGGCAAAATACTTCGCCAACTACGCCGGCTGGGGCCTGGAGCAGTTCGAGCGCGAGATCAACGACGGTTCGTGGATCATCACGCCCGCGTCGCCGTCCGACGTGTTCGAAACCGAGCCGGAAACGCAGTGGAACAAGCTGACGGCGCGTCTCACCGCGGGCGGGTACATCAACCCGGACCACATCCCCGACGACCCGTCGCTGAATTGACGTGCGGTCGGCACGGTCTACCACGGTTCGCCTTTCCTGCGATTTCCGATCGTCCTCATCCGCCGGTGCATGGGGTTTGCATACCGTATCGCGAACAAACACGAAAGGAGCCACCTCGTGGCAGAACAACAGAACCAACGGGAGAATGAGCAGCGGAGCAAGGATTTTGCCTCGTGGAAGCCCGGCAGCGAGTCGGCGGAGGCAAAGAATGTCGGAGGGCAGGGGGATTTCGGCGCGCCCGTCGGGGCAGGCCCCAGCCGCGACCGGGATTATGTCAACGAAAACACGAAGCGGTCCGATCCCGGCGCCACTCAGCCAATGGATTGGGAACACGACGGCAAACGCGACCACGGCGTCGGCGCCGCCGACTCCGGTCCCGGCTCGGCAAGCGGTGGCGACGTCGATCCCGACTTCGTCGGCGTGGGCACGGGCGGCAGCGGCATCGCGTCCAGCGGTAACATCGGCCGACCCCCCGGACCCGATGACAGCGATGGCACGTCGAACGAGTTCGCGGCCGGTGGTCCCGCACAAGGGCGCAATCAGACCCACGTCGGGGAAATCGGCGGCACGAAACGTATCCCCGGCGACGTCCAGACGCGCGGCCAGGACCAGAGCACCAACGAAGGCGAAGGGGCAGACGACATCACCAACGTCCAGGCGCGCGGCGACGACTCGTTCGCGTCGGAGATCAGCTCGGGTGAAGCGCGCGGCGAAGACAACACGCGCGCCGACGGGACGGACGACCTCGGGTAACGCGACGTGACAGGGGTGGCGCCCTGAAGTTGGCCCCGCCGTAGTTAGCCCCGCCGCTTGCGGCGGGTGTTGTGGCGCG
>JBBSLV010000265.1:0-5909 GCA_038233535.1 Tepidisphaerales bacterium
TCGCTCGCGCTCGCGTTCATTCAGATCGACTATCGGGAAAGGATGCATCGCGCAAACCCGATACCGCCGCCGCCGTCCGACGCGCAGAAGGATGACTAAAGACAGCATGAGCAGACAAAGATGCCGCGAGCGCGGTTGCGATTCGTCGTAAATGGACCTCGGACTTCGCGGAGTCCAAGGGTCGTTAGACTTCGCCGTCAAACGCAGAATCGGCAGGCACGGTAAGACTTCACTAACGTTCATTGATTAGCGCCCGCGCTGTCCTGCGCACTGTCCTGTCAAACAGTAGCGAATCGGAACGAATACGCAGTTGCGGTCCATGGCTTCGAGCGGTTCGGAGGGGGCCGAAGTCGCGGTTTTGTCCGTGTGATCGCGGATTCTCAACCTCACGGTCATTTTCATAAGTCCTTGCAAATACTGAAGTTGGTTTCTCCCCCTCTCCGTTTAGGTATTCATAACCCTCGCTTCTGGCGGGGGTTATTGTGACGGCGCGCGATACTCCGCAAACGGAGCGCGCATCTTGCAAGACCTCGTAGCGCAGACCGGAAGCCGGACCCTTTCGGGCCGGCTTTTTGAAGAGGCTTCGAATGTCCGTCGTCGCAGCGTTAAACCGCGATCGACGCCCCCGCAGTAGTTTGCATCGGGAGCCTCACGAGGGCGTCTCCGCGTCGGCGTCGCCGTAGTGGCGGCGGATGGCCATCGCGGCCAAGCGGCCCGCCTCGGTCACGCGCATGACGACGTTGTCAGCCTCCCACCGAAGTTCCACGAAACCGGCAATCGCGAGGTCGACCGCTATGACGTCCGTGGCGATCCGGCTGGCCCACTCCACGAGCATTTCCGCGTGCGGCCCCGCGCCCAAACGAGACAGGAGCATCAGCTCGCGCATGTGGCCCGTGGGGGCCATCTCGCCCGCCAGCGTGGCAAGGTCGGGGTCAATCTCTTCGTCGCCGTTCATGCGTCGCCCTTCGCGCCCGCGGGCTCAGCGCCGTAGCGCTCGATAACCGCTTTGAGCATGTTGATGAGCACGGTCGCCTCGCGTGGCGCGAGTCCCTCCGGTTGATCCGCGCGGCCCTTGCTGAACTTCAGACAGAGCTTGTCGAGCGGGTAGCGCTGCTGCTGCGTCGCCAGCTCGCGGATCAAGTGGACCTGGCGAGGGTCCGCGATGACGCCACGCGGGTAGCATCCGGCGTGCCAGATGTTGTACGAATCGGTAGGAAATCGCGCGCCCCGTCTGGCGAGACCGCTTTAGCGGCTGGGTGCGAAGCACAGCACAGGAGCAACCATGTCGCAATCATTTACCGCAACGGAAAACAGCGCCCTCGCGGAACCACATCGCGTGCCCTGCCGGCGCGTGCTCGTCACCGGCGCCGCGGGCAACATCGGGTCGTACTTTGCCGAGCATTCCCATCAGAAGTACGACCTGCGGCTCATGGTTCATAAGCGTGATGACGACGCGAAGCAGATCGAGCGCTTCGGGGAGGTCGTCCTCGGCGACATCACCGACCTGGCACGCATGAAGGACGTCTGCCGCGACATCGACACGGTTCTGCACCTCGCGGCCAGCCCCAGCCCGAGCACCCCGTGGGATGACGCGCTGAGCGTCAACATAGTTGGAACCTACAACACCTTCGTCGCGGCCAAAGCGAACAACTGCCGGCGGTTCATCTATGCGTCGAGCATCCATGCCGTCAGCGGGTATCCCGCGGACGTGCAGGTGAAGACGAACGAGCCGGTGAACCCCGGAGATTTGTATGGGGTCACGAAGTGCTTTGGGGAAGCGCTGGGCCGGTACATGGCGGAGCAGGAGGGGCTGTCGACGATCGCGCTTCGGATCGGCGCGTTCCAGCCGCTTGAAAAGGCCGAGTCGGAGAAGGGGCTGGCGATGATCGACGCGTTCGTCTCGCGGCGCGACCTGAATCAACTGATCGAAAAGTGCATCGACGTCGAAGGGCTGACGTTCGCGATCTTCCACGGGCTTTCCGACAACCGCTTCAAGCGCCTCGACATCTCCGACGCCCGCGCGCTGGTGGGCTACACGCCGCGGGATGACGCCTTCGAGCTGAACGTGAAGCTGAAGGATCTGAACCTCAGCGAAGTCGTCCGGTCACACAGCCTCGACGACGACAGGCAGAAGAGCGGGCTGCGGGAGGACTTATGACAGCGAAGCGGGAATTAACGCAGAGGTACACCATCGGCCATGATCCAAGTGCGACGGGCGAATCCCGATGAAGTGATCGATCTGCGGCATCAGGTGCTCCGCACCGGGCGCCCGCGCGAGACGGCGACCTTTCCGGAAGACGATGCGCCGGGGGCGGTGCATGTCGTGGCGACCGACAACGACCAGATCGTCGGCTGCGCGACGATCATCCCCGGCGACTTCGACGGGCAGCGCGCCTGGCAGTTGCGCGGGATGGCCGTCGCGCCGCGGGTTCAGCGACACGGGGTGGGGGGGCTGATGCTCAACCACCTCCGGCGCCTCGCGCAGGAGTCCGACGGGGAGGTCCGTCTCATGTGGTGCAACGCGCGCTCGCCGGCGGTGAGGTTCTACGAGCGGAACGGGTGGATGCTCGCATCGGAGGAGTTCGTGATCGAGTCGGCCGGGCCGCATTTCAAGATGGTGCTCAAGCTTCCCCCGCCCGACGTCCGATAATGGGGTCATGCCCTTCGATGCGCTGGTAGCCAACCCCGGACGTTTGCGGATCCTGACCGCGCTGGCGACCGAGCCGCGGCAGGAGTTCGTCCGGCTGCGCGAGCGCACGCGCCTGACCGACGGAAACCTCGCCACCCACGCCAGGCGGCTGTGCGGCGCGGGATTCATCGCCATCGACAAGTCGATCCGCGCCGGTAAACCCGTCACCAGCCTCCAGCTCACCCGCGCCGGCCGCGAAGCGCTGGAAGCCCATGCGCGATACTTGATGGCGGCGCTGCAACCTGTCGCCATGACGCACGACGTCGAAACCCAACCCGTCGCCACGACGATCGATGTGGACGACGACTGGGTCGATTGACCATTCCCGTTACGACGCCGTTCATCTCCAGAGCGGTGAGATCGTGCGCATTCGCGCTCACCATCGCGCGGCGCTCCCTTCGTTTCTCCAGAACATCACGCATGTCTCGGCAGGATGCGACGCAAGTGCCTTTGCGCGGTTCTGACGAACATCGCGCAAAGGCACTTACGGAAAAATTATTCTTTCCGTAATTTTGTCGCGCCGTTTCTCCGGGATTTAATCGCGTTTCCCATTTCGTGATGCGGCATCGTGCGCGCGATCGCGCACGACCACCCCGCGGGTTGTCAGCCAACCACGTGTGCGTGCGATGCAACGGTAAACGACGACGACGACCACGACGAACGGGCCAAGCCTCGAAGAACTCGCGCAGCGCGTCGAGCAACTGCTCACCACCGGCCGGCAGCGCTACCAGCGGCTGTGGGCATACCACCGCAACCCGATGCGGATCGTCGGCACATCCACCGGTGACGGCGGGCCGTCCAATCGCCCGTATCGCCAGGCGCAGGAATGGGGGCTCCCCCCGCGCATCACCGGCCATCGAGCCGGATGCGACGTCAACATGTCGTTCCCAATCGACGAGGTCACGCGCAAGGAAGTCGTGATCGAGAACGACATCGGGTGGCGCGTCGAGACGATGATCGACTACCTGTTCGGCAAGCCGCTGGTCGTCGACAGTGCCGCTCCCGACCCGTCACGTCGCGCGCTGATCTCCGAGCTGCTTCGCCTGATCCTCGCGCACAACGGGGGGATCCTGTTTCTCCAGCAACTGGCGCTGCTGGGCAGCGTGCACGGGTTCGTCGACGTGCTGGTGAAGCTCGTCGACCGTGGCGCCCCGCGCCCGATCGAGAGCGCGTGCAGCCCGCGCGACCTCGGCCAGCCGCCCGTGTGCGACGACGACGACAACGAACAATCCACGCCGGCTCCGCACCGCCCGGAGCCTCATGATGCAGCGTCCGCGCCGCGCGAGGGGGAGATCACCGCTCCGCCTCCCGCCGACGAACCCTCACGAACCTCGGCCGCGGACAACATTCCGCGCGCCGCGCAGCTTGCGCGGCTGGCCGGAATGGTTCGACTCGAGATCGTCGAGCCGGCGCGGGCGCTGCCCTTTTTATCCCCCACCGACTATCGCGTCGTCGACGCCTACGCGCAGTGTCTGGAGATGTCGAACGGTACCGGCACGTCGTCGGGGTCGGCTCGTGGTCACCGTACATGGACCGACCGCTTCCGCCGCGTCTTCTCTCACGTCGCCGAGCGGCGCGGCGCCGAGGGCGGGCCGCCCGAGGCGACGATCACCGTCGACCTTCTTACCGCCACAACCTGGCGCCGCTATGAGAACGGAAAGCTGCTCGCCGCGGGGATCAACTCACTGGGCGAGATCCCGCTGGTGCACATCCAGAACACGGCCATCCCGTTCGAGTACAGCGGGGCATCCGACGTCGAGCCGCTCATCCCGCTCCAGGACGAGCTGAACACGCGGCTGAGCGACCGCGCGCATCGCATCACGATGCAGAGCTTCCGCATGTACCTCGGCAAGGGCATCGATGGATTCGACAAGCTGCCCGTCTCGCCGGGTCGGATGTGGATGACGGACAACGACCAGGCCGACGTCGTCGAGTTCGGGGGGGACGCAAGCTGCCCGTCGGAGGACGCGCACCGCTCGGACGTCCGCGAGGCGATGGACAAAACCAGCGGCGTAAGCCCCATCGCCGCCGGGGGCGTGAAGAAAAAGCGGCGTACGGCCCGGCCCACGCCATACCGCCTCAAGCCGCGGCGATCAGTTGTAGTTCCCGCGAAGCGACGTTCGCCTCGATCTGTCGAGCCACTTCGTATTTCCCCCGCAGGATGGGTGGGCTTGAATTGACCTGCTCCAACCAACGGTCGCGCAACTCGCGGGCAGCGCTCACCAACCGCGGATCGCACATTCGTTTCACGCGCTGGGCCTTTGGCTTCGCTTGCTTCACTGCCTTCTCTTCCGGCAAAGGCGCGCCTTGCTGCGGGATGTCGAACATCAATCCGTTCCGACGGAGCGGCGTGGGCGTGTCGGTCGTCTTTGACTTCTTCACCGCGGCACGCCTCGGCGGAGGCAACTGGTTCGACGCTTCGGGATTGCCCGGCAGGATCAACGGCTTGGCATCACTCCAGTGCCTGCCCGGCGGGATCGGCAGCACGATCCGATCCTCCCGAATCGATCCGCCTGCCGTCTTGCTCGGGAACCACCACGGCGTTGTCGTGTCGCCCGCGCGGATGCGCTTCTGCCAGAAGATATGCACGCGGGCCTTCTTCTCGCTTCCGGCGCGGAACGCGAGCGGCACGAATCCCATCGCTTCCCAAAACTTGTTGGCTGCGATGTCCTGCGCGCACCAGCAACAGTACAACCTGCAGCCGTAGGCACTCCGCTCGAACTGCGCTTTCAACAACGACGCGCCGATCAATCCGCGCTGCCTTCCGGGCATCACATTCATCTGATAGATGATGCCCACGTCGTCGCGCTTGAAATACTGATCGTTGCCGATGCAGTACCCAACGCGCTCACCATCGGATTCGGCGATCAACACGTGCCCGAGCTTGATTTTTCCCTCGAACTGCCCGGTCGGCATCCAGCCGACTTGTTTCGTGTGCAGCTTCTGCAACGAATCGAGAAACGGCACGTCGCTCAACACGCCCGGCCGAATCGTCACATCCACCTGCGGCAGCGGGCGTGGCGCGATTGCGTTTGATTGAATGACGATTTCGGACATGGCATCACCTCAAGGCGGCCGAGCGCGGTTTCCCGCGCCCGGCCGTGCGTTCTGCATACGATGACGCCGCGATCTTCATCGACGACGCGCTCACGCCGCCGCCCTGAAGGTTGGTCGTGATCGGCACGCTCGTCGGGCCTGCTTCGTCGGTGGTGTTCACCCA
>JBBSLV010000266.1:0-5908 GCA_038233535.1 Tepidisphaerales bacterium
CGCGATGGATTATGGCCCCGGCCGCTTCCGAAAACTTCCGAAAACTTCCGATTCTGGCCGGAAGCGGGACATTGTGACGGAGTGGCTACTGCCGGGATCCTTGCGGGACAGGGTCGAAGTTATTCAATTCGCGACAAGAAACGGGTACGATGGTCGCGGGTTTTTCCAGGGAGTCATCATGAAACAGGCAAGAGGAAAAAAAGTGCTGCGTGCGCTGCTGACGGCCGCGGTCGTTGGTATGGGCGGGGTGGCGCTGGCGCAGGCGGCGGAAGAGGTGTGGGTGAACCGGCCGGCGCTTCAGATCCGCCAGACCAAGGGTCCGGTCGGCGTTGTCGCCACGGCGAAGAAGGGCGACATGCTCACCGTCATCGGGCGCGAGGACAATTGGCTGAAGGTGAAGTTCGGGGACAAGGAGGGCTACGTGCTCGCCAACTCCATCTCCCCCAGGCAGGTCAAGGGGGGGCTGGGCGCGGGCGACATGCTGGCGGGCGGGTCGCAGGCGGATGAGGCGCAGGCCGCGGCGTCCATGCGCGGTCTCAGCCCCGAGGCCGAGGAGTACGCCAAGGCGAAGAACCTCGACCCCAAGATCGTCGAGCAGATGATCCAGCGCAACCGGTCGGTGACGGCGGCCGAATGGATCGCGTTCACGAAGGCGGGCAACGTCGGGCCGGAACGGAAAAAGTAGGCACACGCGGGAGGTCTTGCAATGAAACAGCGAATGAAGAAACAAAGCCGGCGCCTCGCGGTGGCCGGCACGATGACGGCGGCGGCGGTGATGCTCGCGCTGGCGCCGCTGAACATGGGCGGTTGCTCGGCCGGCTCGGTCGGCGACGCCGTGGGCAATGCGGTCGGGGGCACGACGGGGCAGCTCATCGGCGCGGGCGGCAAGGCCGTCACGGCGCTGTCGCTCAGCGAGACGCAGGAAGAGTCGATGGGCCAGAGCGTCGCCGTCGCGATCACCAACCGCTACGGGCTTGATTCGAACGAAGCGCTGAACAAGTACGTCACGCTCGTCGGCATGACCGTGGCCGCCGCCACGCCGCGCGCCGACTCGACGTTCAACTTCGGGGTGCTGAACACCGACGAGGTCAACGCCTACGCCGGGCCCAACGGGTACATCATGATCACGCGCGGGGCGCTGGCGCGGATGCAGGACGAGTCGGAGCTGGCCGGCGTGCTGGCGCACGAGATCGCGCACGTGACCGACAAGCACGGCCTGAACGCGATGAAGACCGCCGGCCTGACCGAGGCGGGCATGCAGGCGGCGAACACCAACCAGCGCTTCGCCCAGTGGAACCGGGCGACCGACACGCTCGCCGAGAAGCTCATCAACGGGCAGTACAGCCAGGACCAGGAAGGCCGCGCCGATCTGCTGGCGGTCGATTATCTCGTCGCCTCCGGCTACGACCCCAACGGGTATCACCGGTTCCTCCAGCGCATGGCGGCGGGGAACCATTCGGGCGGGGACTTGATGAGCACGCACCCGGGATTGGGCGACCGTGCAAACCGCGTCGCGGGAAAGATCAACCAGAAGGGCAACCCCGGCGGCGCGACGCTGGCCGACCGGTTCAAGAAGCACGTCGCCTGGCGAAAGTGACCACGAAGGCTGCGGGAATCGCCCAAACGTCCACATAGCGGCGCGGGTTGCGGGCGTCGGGTAAGAAGGCGAACGCGCCAGCGGTCACTCGCCAGTCCGCGCCAAGTTCCTTGGCGACGGCAATGATGCCGCGAAGGTTACGGGGAATCGCCCAAGCCGCGCCTTGCGCATGCGATGATGGCTCGCCGCTCCTTCGGGCGGATGAGGGTGTCCGGTGATCGCGCCCAAGACAATGGTGTCCGGTAGTCGGGTGTTCATGGCTTCTCCGTTAGTTGCTACACGGCACGGCCCAGGGCGGCTACTTTCGCCAGCGCGTGGTTGCGAAGTCCTTGACGGACGGTCGCGACCGGATCTTTGTGGCCCTTCTGTGCGCAGGGGAACGCTCCGCCGGTCAGCGGCGGAACGTACATCTCTCACAGTAGTTAGGGGAAATAGCAGCGGCCGGACTCGAACACTCATCAAAAACCCCTGAAATACAGCCGGTGACGCGGCAAGGCGGCGCAGAATCCGGCGCACTTGGCGGCGATTCGGACCTGAAAGCCGTCGCCGAAGCCTGGCCGGACCTGCCGGCGGACGTGCGCAAGATGATCGTCGGCGTCGTCTCCCTCACCCCCAAGGCGAAGCCGCGATAGAATGGATCAATCGGGAAGGCCGGGTAGCTCCTGGCCAAGCGATTCGGGCGGCGGCAGCGTTCCTCACCTGTCCGCTGTCCCGCCCGGATCGACCCGACCTACAGACAGGTGAACCATGCCGAAAATCGACAACGACCCCGCCGGGACGTGCGCCGCATTCATTCAACTGGTTGACGACGAGCAAGCCATCGCTTCCGAACCGTGGGACAAAGACGCGATGACTGTGATTTTCGGTAAGGGCGAGAGTCAACGCGCAGCGAACGCCCGCACGCAAGAGCGGGAAGCCGCACGCAAGCAACGACTGGACGATGTACGCGCCCGGCTGCAAGCGATCATGCCGGACCTGCTGGCGTTGAGCCATGCATCCCGCGCTGGCAACCCCGCCGCCGTCACTCGATACCTGCAGACGTGGAAGCCTTCGGACGCGGTGGAAGCCAAAGGCACGGCGATGGAGCTGGCAGCCATACGCCTTCCGGGCGCGACGACGGGCGTGGTGAAACCCAAACGCGCACGGAAAGACGAGGCAAACATTAAAGCCCGTGCTTTCCTGCAAGCGAACCCAAATGCTACCGTCCGCGAGCTGGCGGCAGACATCGGCTGTTCAACTGGTTTCGTTTCGCAGCTACCCGCATGGAAGGCGGTGCAGGAACAGAGGGACAGGGGACGGCAGCCGAAGCGAGCCAAGGTTGTGAGTCTCACCCCGAAGCTGCAACGCACGGCTGGCGTTGAGGACGCATCGCTCGCCAAGCTGATTGACGAACAGGAAGCGGATGCCGAGCCAAGCCCGCTGAAGGACGATCCGCGGCGTGACGGAAGCCCGCGCAGGGCAAAGGTCTATCGCAAGCCGTGAGCGCGCACGGTGTGCGCATGCGCGCCGAATTTGCTGATTCGCCCGAAATAGCACGTCAATTCAGTCTGCGCACGTGAACACGCTCACATGGGTGAGGAGTGTTCGCATGACTGCCGAGAAAACCGCCCCGTCGCTGATTACCCCTGGCGTGATTGCCGCGCACGTGCAAGCCCCGCTGCACCGGGTGCTGCACATCCTGGCAACGCGCCCGCACATCCAACCCGCTGCACGCGCCGGCACGCTGCGACTGTACAGCGTCGCGGCGGTGGCGATGGTGCGGCACGAACTCACCGCCATTGACGCACGTCGCCACGACCGAAAGGCGGTGTGCGATGCCCTTTGAACCCCCCTCACCCCTGCTGTTGACGCCGCGCGACGCCGCGAAGGCGCTGGCGATTTGCGAAAAATCGCTGTTCAACCTTACCCGCCGCGGCGAGCTGCGCCCGGTCCGCATCGGGCGGGCGGTGCGCTACGACCTGGCGGACCTGCGCCGGTGGATTGACGCCGCGAAGGCGGTGACGCCGTGAGCGAAAGCCGCAAATCGAGACTAGTCTCGTTATTCGATACCTTGCGCGCACGCGGCTGGGAGCCGGGACACGCCGACGGGTGGAGCGAACCGCTTACCCGCAAAAACTACAGCGCCATCGCGAGCGCGCGCTTGAAGGGTGACAACCTTGCGCTGGCCGCCGTCGCTGTCGAGTTGCTCGCCAAGCATCAGCCCGACACCGTTAGGGGGTCGATGTACAACGTGGTCAGTGCCGGCTGGTTGCCCGACACGGGACCGCAGTCCTATGGGCGAATTCAGCGGCTGCTGAACACACTGCGGAAAAAGCAAATCATCCCCTTCAGTTGGATCGTGGATAACGTCCGCACCACCATCAAGCCGTCGAGCTGGTCTGGACTGGCAGACTTCGCCGAAACCGTCCGCGACTGCTACCGCTTGGACTTCTGGGCGAGCCTTCCCGACTACGTCGAGCTCATCGTGGAGAAGGACAGCGTCGCGGGCCGGGTGGCACCGGTGACGCGTGAGTTCGACGTGCGGTTGCATCCGCTGCGCGGCTACTCGTCAACGTCATTCGCGTGGGGCATAGCGCAGGGGTGGAAGGACATCGAGAAGCCGATCACCATCTACTACATCGGCGACCACGACCCGTCGGGGCGCGACATCGAGCGCAGCATCATCGCGTCGCTGCGCGAATACAGCGGTGGGCGAGATTTCCAGTGGCGGCGGCTGGCGGTTGAGCCTTGGCATTTCGACCAATTCAACATCATCCCCCTAGCGGTAAAGCTGAAGGACCGCCGCTGCGCGAAATTCGTTGAGCAGTACGGGCCGGCTTGTGCCGAGGTTGAAGCCATTCCGGCGACCGACCTACGCGACATCGTCCGTGCCGCAATCGAGAGCCACATTCCCGCGGAACAGTGGGCGCGGCTGAAGAGCATCGAAGAGCAGGAACGGGAGAGCTGGACCACGGCAATGAAGACGCTGGAGGCGCTATGACGCCCCAAGCGCTGCTCGACGATGCGATGAGCTACCTCGACCGCGGCATTTCGTGCATCCCTGTCGTCTCACGCAACGGCAGCAAAAAACCGGCGGTGAAGTACGGGGAGACGTTCGCGAAGCGTCTGCCGACCGCTGACGAGCTGCGCGAAGGATTCGGCCGCCCTGGCGTCAACGGCGTTGCAATCATCTCTGGCGAAGTATCGGGACGACTGGCAACGCGCGACTTCGATACCCCCGAGGGATACCGCGACTTTGCCGATTCCTACCCTGCGCTCGCCAAGTCACTGCCAACGGTGAAGACGAAACGCGGCTTTCACGTTTGGTGCAGGTCCGACCTGTCGCGAGTCGTGACGCTGAAGGATGGCGAGTATCGGGGCGCGGGTATCAGCCTGGCGCCGCGATCCCAACACCACACCGGCACCCGGTATCAATGGGTTATCCCGCTGCCGGCAAAGAACGACTTGGAGTTCGTCAGCCATGCCGTTTTCACCGGTCAAAGTGTTGCAGAGACTGCAGAATGCCATTTCTCTGCTGTCTCTGCGGTCTCTGCTGTCTCTGCAACATCTTCCCCCTCTGAGATAGTTCAGGCGACACTTCCGACCACGGCACACCAGCGCAACGAAAAAGTGCTCGCGCTCGCCCGCGGTCTCAAGCTCAACTGCGGGCTGGGTTACGCCGACGCCGTCGAGCACGTTCGCCATTGGCACACGCTGGCGCTGCCCTTCATCACCACGAAGCACCTCAGCGAAACAATCGGCGACTTTGAACACGCCTGGGACCGCGTGCGTCATCCGCTGGGCATGAACGTGGTGGATGCTGCTGCCCTTCAGGTGGACCCCAGTGACCTGCCCGATGCTGCGCTGCAGTACCCGCAAGACGACCCGATGCGACGGCTAATCGGTCTGTGTGCCGCACTCGCGAAGATAAATGAGGGCTCGCGATTCTTTCTGTCATCTCACGACGTTGCGCGTCGACTCGACCTTGAGCCAATGCAAGCCTACCGGATGCTCCGCGTGCTCGTGCGCGACGCCGTATTGGACCTGGCAGAGAACGGCAATGAGCGACGCGCGACGCGATACCGCTGGCGGGGAGGCGAAGCGTGAGACTGCGCAGGCGACGTGAGCGCTTCACCATCACTGTTGCACCTGAAGGCGCCGGACCGCCAGCGGACGTGCGATTGCGCCGGGCGCTGAAGACGCTGTTGCGGCTGCACGGGCTTCGCGCCGTCGAGGTGCGCGAAGTTTCTCCCGTTCAACACGATGGGGCTGCTGCGCCAGTTCTCCCCTGCAAGCCCGCACGCCTCACGCGGCAACGAAAGGCAGTCTCCC
>JBBSLV010000267.1:0-5858 GCA_038233535.1 Tepidisphaerales bacterium
ATGAGCCAACCGGTGCTTTGTAAAGTTGAATGAGGCCGGGCGCACCTGAAGTTGCAACCCCAGCGTCCGTGACTTCGAATAGTGGTCTGACCCTCACCCGCGCGAATGAAGAGCAGCGAACGATTTATCGCTTGACGAGGAACCCTTCATAGCGGCGGGTTATCCCGCATCTTTAGCGACGGCGACAAACTTGTCGAAGTCATTGACTACCGCGGAGAGCTCGTGGAGAAACCCGGCGGGCACCTGTTGCGGATACCTGACGTCCACCCGCAAGTGAACGTTGAGCCGCTCGGAGTACGGAGCCATGAGCTGGTGAGTGAAATATCGTTTGTCGAAGTCCTGAGGCACCACCGCCGCGCCGGCGTATTCGCCCGCGATGACCTCGATGTCGCCGATGATGCCACGCCGCTTGGGCCCGCGTTCCTCCTTCGGGTCCTGCCACTCGCCCCTTTTCAGCGGCTCGTGGATGATGAAGATCCGCGTGTCGTGCTCGAAGTGGATCTTCCCGTTGAGCCGGTGAGACGTCGCCTCGGGGAAATGACGGCGCACGACTTGGCGGACCTCGTTATGGAGTCGATCGACGTCGTAACGCCGACTCGGCGCCTCCGCCGGCCCGTCCGAAGCCCCACAGAGGAAGACGACGAGCAACGCGAAGATCAAACCCGTGGTTCTCATCGATCACCTCGTGTGCGGGATAACGGACCGACGTTCAATGGCCGGCACCGCGCCGACTGACCTTCATTTTACCAGAACGCTCGACGCGGGGCCGGTCCATTGCAGCGTGTGGTTAGCCCTCAAGCGGCGTCGCGAACGATTTCGGTGCCGGACCTCGCATCGATTTCTCATCATGCCAGGAGACGTCTGATATCGCTGCCTCGGTCGTTAGCACGGAATGCACATCTGCCAGCAATCGCCGAAGCTCAGACTTGCCCGAAGCGCTAAACCGCTGAAGCCACGCAGACACGCCGTGGTGAAAATGCGCGACCCAAAAGCCCTCTTTGTCCCATGCGCTCAGACCGATCCAGAACGACTTGCCATTTCGGCAAGCGAAGACCACAACGCCCCAATCTTCTTGGCACAGGTCGTGGTTGACTTCCAGATCCGGCACTTTCGACAGCAACGCCGTAAACCACTGCGCGCCGCGCGTCGCGAGCACGCCGTCCTCGTCTGACACCGCCACGAACTCCGCAGAGTGTCGGAATGTGACGTTGGTGCGCATCTCTTGAGGGCTAACAGTTAATAGATCGTCTACGCGCCAATCATCATGCCGGGGGCTGGCGCTATTGGCGGAAGGATAAAGCGCCGAAAGACAATCGGCAACGTGGATGGCGCGGGCGCGGGAGGGGTTTGAGCGCCGATCATCAGCGGCCGCGCCGGCGCATGAAGAATCGGCGGCGGGCGGCGGAAGGGCGGCGTGACGCCGCGCTCGGGACGGAAAAGGGGACATCACTCTTTTAAGGGGCAAGAAACGGGGTCACTACTGATTTATCGATTTCTCAACACTGCCGAAACCAATAGCGACCCGGGCGTCGCCCTTTTTTGCCTTCAGGTTCACTTAAATGACTTTAGTCTGCGTAATCGCGCAAAGGCAGTTACGGCAATCGCTCGCTGGGGAAGATTTTTTCGCGTCGTTTCTCGGGCGTTTCGAGCGGTTTCGGTTTTTGTCGTGCGCGATCGGGCTTAAGAACGCGCACGAGACGGGAGGAGGAATAGGCGCGCCCCGCGAGAGCACGCGGCTCTTTGACAACCGAAGACGGGGGACGCGACGGGCGTGGCCGGGAATGTCCCGGAATGTCCCAACAAAAAAACGAGTCGCAACGGGTTGGCGGCGCAACGTGCGCGGGGGCGGGGCGTTGGGAGTGATCGTTGCCGACGGCGCGCGCACGGCCGGGACATTGGGCGCGGCGGGGGGGCGCGGCGGGGGGAGGCGAAACGAACCCAATTGAAGCCAATCGGAATCGACTGAAAACCCTCGCCACGGCGCACGGCGCGGGTTTTTGATCGTGGCGGATGATTCGCGGGTGACGGAACGAAGCCAACGGTCGTCGGTGGGGTCCAGGGTAAGCGGGTGGGGCGGGTTCGACGCGGGGTTCGACGAACCAGAGGGCAAAGGATTTACTCCCTCTCGCGTCGTCGTTGCTCTTCCTCATTTTCCTGAGCGGGTCGGCGGGGGTCTTCAACCGGTTTGGCGGAACCGATGCCGCGGACGTTGAGGGAGTCGGCGAACGCCGTCACCAGCCGGTCCCGCGGGACGCCGTACTTCTGCGTCAGCGATTCCTCCCACTTCATCCCGTCCTTGATGCCGTCGATGAACGCGACGTAGTTTTTCCTGCTCTGGCGGATCATGAACTCCGTCAGCAGCTGCGCGACGGGGTACTGCCAGCCTTCAAGCCGGTTGCCGGTGAAGAAATCCTCGCCCAGCGTGCCGCGCTCGCGCAGCTGCGTGATCGCGTACTGCCGGTACTCCTGCCGCTTCCCGCGCTGCGGGACCAGCTCGCTGGCGATCGTCTCGGCCAGCCCCTCGTTCACCCATGTGGGGACGGTCGGGGGCTTCTTGTAACGGTGCAAAAACCCGTGCACCGACTCGTGCACCAGCACGGCGGCGAAGTCCATTTCGTTGGGCTGGCGGAAAAAGCCGATGTGCACGTTTCCGTTGCCGAAGGCGTGGCACAGCCCGGCCGTGCCGGCGGCGTCGGTCTGGTGCATCGTCTTCTGGAAGCTCTGGTAATCCTCTTCCTTGGCGAAGACGAACACCGCCGCCTTGCCGCGGAAAATATTCTCCCCGCCTTTGATGCCGAAGAGGTTCGCGAGCTTCACGTACATGCGGTCGAGCATGCCCGCCCATTTCGCCGCCTCGGCGGGCTTGAGGTCGGAGTAGAACAGGAAATACTTCGTCTCGTTGAGCACGAGGTTGGGGTTGACCTTCGCCCGCGTGGCTTCGCCGAATTCCTTCAGCTCCTCGACCGCGGCCGTTCGCTGCTCGGGCGAAAGCTCGCCCCAGGCGCCCTCGTCGATTTTACCGACGACTCGCGGTCCATTGGCGATGCCGGGGGCGCGCCCTTGCCGGCGGGATCCTCCAGCCCCTCGTCACGCCGGCGCTCGCGCTCTTCGGACGTCTCCTCGTCCACCGACGTGCCCACCGTCCGCCGGCGGCGGTCGGGGGGGTTGGTGTTCGTGTTGCGCGAATCGTCCGCCGCGCCGCGCCTGCGCGTATTGCCGGTGTTGCTGTTGTTGTTGCTATTCCCGTCGTACTGAGCGGACGCCGGTTGGCCCCACGCGAGGAAGTTGGCGACAAGGCAGACGACGAGGAGCATCCGCGGTGAATTGTTCACGGTGTATTCCGCCTTCAGCAGTGATTAACGAGCCAGTAATTATTCGTGCCGCAGCGCCTCGATCGGGTTCATCCGCGCGGCCATTACGGCCGGGTACAGCCCGAAGCCGATGCCGATCATTCCGCTGACGATGAAGCTGCCGATGACCGACCACTCGGCCACGCTTGTCGGGTAGTTTTGCGCGCTGAACCGCTGCACGACCCACGGGAGCAGCTTGGCGAAGCCGATGCCGATGCCGATCCCGATCAGCCCGCCAGACAGTGAAATCACCGTTGTTTCGATCAGAAACTGGAGCGTGATGTGCCGGCGCTTGGCGCCCAGCGCCCGGCGGATGCCGATCTCCTTGGTGCGCTCGGTCACCGTCGCGAGCATGATGTTCATGATCCCGATCCCGCCCACCACCAGCGAGAAGCTGGCGATGCCCACCATGATGAAGTTGAACATCTTGTTGAGGCGCTCGGCATTGCGGAGGATCTGGATGGGGGCCTTGACCTGCACGTCGTCCTTGCCCCCGTGGGCGGTCTTCACGACGTTTTCGACGACGGAGGCGAGGCGCTCGACATCGCCCATGTTCTCCGCCTGGAGCCACACCTCGGAGAGCTCGATCTGCTTGAGTTCGAAGCTCCCGGCCTGGCGGCGCATGATGGCGTCGCCGAAGGTCGTGCGGGCGAGGGTGAGGGGGAAGTAGCATCCCAGGTCGGGGTCCAGGCGCATGATGGCCGCCCCTTCGGAGCCCGCGCGCAGCCCCGTGGGCTCGAGCACCCCGACGACGGTCAGGATGACGACGCCCCCCATCCCCGGCGACCCGACGGTCACGTTCTCGCCGATCGGATCCTGAAACGGGAACAGCTGTTGAGCGACGAGGTATCCAAGCACGCAGACGGGCTGTCCGCGATCGTACTGGATCTGGGTGAAGCGTTGGCCGCGGCTGGTTTGAAGGTTGATGACGTCGAACAGTTCGGGCGTCGTGCCTACCGCGTTGGCGCTGGCGCGGACGGCGCCGCGGACGACCTTCTGCTCGGTGTCGCGCACGGGCACGATGGTCTCGATGCCGGGGATCGTTTTCAGCCGAAGCAGGTCGGTGCGCGTCAGCCCGTACGTGAGCATGCGCTGCGCCTGCTGCGAGGCCTCATTGCTCTCGGGCGGTCGCTCGGAGCGGACGAGGATGTTGTTGGCCCCCAACTGCCGGATCTGCTCCATCGCCGCCAGTTTCGTCCCCTCGCCGATGGCCACCATGATGATGACCGCCGCGACGCCGAAAATGATGCCCAGCGCCGTCAGCAGGCTCCGCAGCTTGTGCAACCGGAGGTTCTTCAGGGCGAGGAGGAAGGTTTCGAGGAGGAAGATCAGCATAAGGAGTCAAAAGTCACTGGTCACTGGTCAGGAGCAAAGCGCGCCGGGTCTCTTGCTCTTGACCAGTGACAAGTGACCAGTGACCAATGACAATTATTGTATGCCCGACACCATCTTCTCCAAAATCATCGCCAAACAGATTCCGGCAAAGATCGCGCATGAGGACGAGCGGTACATCGCGATTCACGACATCCAGCCGGCGGCGCCGGTGCACCTGCTGGTGATCCCGAAAAAACCGATCGCCACGCTCAATGACCTGGAACCGGGGGATGCGGAGCTAATCGGTGGGCTGTTCCTCCTCGCCAGGCGGCTGATGAACGAGATGGGGCACCAAGATTACCGCACGGTGTTCAACTGCGGCGCAGGGGCGCAGCAGTCGGTGTTTCATCTGCACCTTCACGTGCTCGCCGGGCGACCGTTCACCTGGCCGCCGGGGTGAGGAGTAAGGATGAAGGCGGAAGGATGAAGGATGAAATGCCCACCCCTTTCATCCCTCATCCTTCCGCCCTCATCCTTATTCATTCACATCTTCTGTCGTCGAATGACGAACTCGTGGCGGAAGGTCTTCTCGTCGCGCTGGTAGACGAGGGTGAGGCGGATTTCGGTTTCCCCGTTCCAGTCCCAGTAGAGGGCGTTGCCGTCGTCGTAGACCGTCACGTAGCGGGGGGCGTAGCCGAAGTGGTCGTCGGGATACCCGCGATCGCGCGCGTCGACGCGCATGCCCACGCCCACGCCGAAGGTCGGGCCGGCGGAGTTGTACGCGCGCGGCCGGCGGGGCGGGAGGATCAGCTTGGCGTGCGACCGCGGGGCGATCGTCTGCCCGCGCAGCGGGTGGCTCTGGCCCGTTGGGGCCACCACGGTGCTCTTGTCCCCGAGCAGCTCGATCGGGTCTTCCGTCGGGTTGAACACGCGCACCACCAGCCGATTGTCCACCGTCCGCCATCGGTACACGAGCGGATCGATCGGCGTGACCGCGTCGGACTTCGTGCCGATGTGCGCGCGCAGATCAGGCGGCGAGACGAGGTTGTACTCGTACTTCGCGCAGCCGGTTGAGAGCAGCAACAGGGTTAGGGGGAGGAACCGATTCATTTGGCGGCATCTTATCGTAAACCGGATCCCCAAGCTCCGCGGCATCCCCGGGCTCCGCTGCGCTACGCCCCGGGGCGTAGCGCA
>JBBSLV010000268.1:0-5857 GCA_038233535.1 Tepidisphaerales bacterium
AGCCGGGCGACATTTTCGTCAGGGAGATCGTGATCGAAGGGCCGGTGCGGGGCGCCATCCGACGGGTTGATAACAACCGGCTTCAGACGAGCGGTCACGCGGAGCGACACCGCGACGTCGTCTCCCTGCCGCGCACCGGCGACGAGGCGTCGGCGACCGTCGACATCCCCGTCGCCGGCGAGCACCTCGTCCGCGTGCAGGCGTGTGCCGACCAGGCGGGCGATGAGCCGGCGAAGATGGAGCTGCTGATTGACGGAAAGCCCGTGGGAACGTTCGATGTCACCGCGCGGGCGACCATCAAGCCCTCGCCGGGGCTGGAGGGATTGGCGCGGGGCGCCGATCAGGCGCAGTTCCGCGTGCACGAAGTGCGCACGATGCTGCCGGCGGGGAAACGCAACATTTCCGCGCGGTTCCTGAACGATGCGTGGTTCCCCGATCATGCGGAGATCAACCTGCGCGACCGCAATCTGTACGCGCGGGATTTTGAGATCGTCAACCTCTCCTCCCCGCCCCTGCCTCCGCCGATGACCGGGCCGATGCGCGAGCTGTTCGTGAAGCACGCAGGCCCCGGCGCGGCGGTGACGAATGCGCCGATCCAGCAGGATCAGAAAGCGGCGCGAACCCTCCTCGCCGATTTCACCCGTCATGCATGGCGCCGCCGGCCCACGAACGACGAGCTGGCCCGCGTCATGACGCTCTACCGGTTCGCGCAGAACAACGGCGAAGGCTTCCACGCGAGCGTCAAGCACGCGATGAAGGGGGTACTCGTCTCCTCGAGCTTCCTGTTTCGCGGCGAACCGTCGCTGGCGCGGGGCGCGGGCGCGAAAACGCTCGCGGAGCCGATCGGCGAGTACGACCTCGCGTCACGCCTGTCGTACTTCCTCTGGAGCACCACGCCCGACGACGAGCTGCTGCAACTGGCCGAGCGCGGGGAGCTGCGCAAGAACCTCCACGCGCAGGTCAGGCGAATGCTGGCTTCGGGCAAGTCCGAAGCGTTCATCGATAACTTCGCCGGACAGTGGCTTCAGTTCCGCAATCTCGACGCCGTCCACCCCGACCGCAAGATGTTCAAGGGGATCTATACCGACCGGCTGCGCGACGCGATGATGAAGGAAACGCAGTTGTTCTTCGCGCACATCATGCGCGAGGACCGCACGCTGATGGACGTGCTGACCGGAGACTACACGTTCGTGAACGAGCTGCTCGCGAAGCATTATGGGCTGAAGGGCGCGGCGGCGGTGAAGGGCAGCGATTTCAAGCGCGTGTCACTGGCGGGCACGCCGCGGCGCGGGGTGATCACGCACGGGAGCGTGCTGACGCTGACGTCCAACCCCACGCGCACGTCGGCGGTGAAGCGCGGCAAGTGGGTGCTGGAGAACCTGCTAGGCTCCCCCCCGCCGCCCCCGCCCGCGAATGTCACGCCGCTGGAAGCCGACGGCCGGCAGTTGAAAGGCACGCTGCGGCAGCGGCTGGAGCAGCACCGCGAGAGCAAAAGTTGCGCATCGTGCCACGCCCCGCTCGACCCCATCGGCTTCGGCTTGGAAAACTTCGACCCGATCGGCGCGTGGCGCGACAAGGACGGAGACGCGCCGGTCGACGCGACGAGCGCGTTCGTCAACGGCCCGACCTTCACCGGCTCGATCGAGCTGGTGGAGCTGCTGGCCAAGACGCGACAGAAGGACTTTTATCGATCGGTCAGCGAGGCCGCCCTCACGTTCGCGCTGGGGCGCGGGGTCGAGCCGTACGATCAACCGGCGGTCGAGCGGATCGTGCGGGATTTGCAGGCCAATGACGGCAAGTTCTCGACGCTGATTTTGGGCGTGGTCGACAGCGTGCCGTTCCAGATGCGGCGGGCGGAAATATCCGATCCCGACGCAGCGCGGGCCGAAGCGGATGGTATAAAGAAGTGGGTCAACGGCTCTCGATAGCCGCGCTGGAGGTTGCAACCGTGAGCGCGAAGTGGCAAGTGCATCGCCGGACGTTTCTGCGGGGATTGGGCGCTGCCGTTGCGCTGCCAATGCTCGACGTGATGGCGCCGTCCCCGGCGTCGGTTGCCCGCGCCGCCGGCGCCGCGACGGGGGGAGTCGCGACCGGCGCGGCCGCGGGCTTCCCCAAGCGCATGGCGTTCGTGTACGTCCCCAACGGCGTGACGCTCCCGCACTGGACGCCCGCGTCCGTCGGCGCGGACTACGAGCTGCCGCGCATCCTCCAACCATTGGCCGCGCACAGGAACGACTTCAACATCCTCAGCGGCCTCGCGCAGAGCCAGGGCATGGCGTTGGGCGACGGCGCCGGGGACCACGCCCGCGCGTCGGCCAGCTTCCTCACCGGCGCTCACGCGCGCAAGACCAGCGGGCGCGACATCCGCGCCGGCGTCAGCGTTGACCAGATGGCGGCCGAGCAGATCGGCCGTGACACCGTCCTCCCGTCGCTCGAGCTCTCCTGCGACCTGGGCCGCCGCGTCGGCGCGTGCGACTCGGGCTACAGCTGCGCCTACCAGTACAATTTAGCGTGGCGGAGCGAGACGATGCCCGTCATGCCCGAGGTCGACCCCAAGCAGGTTTTCGAGCGCCTCTTCGGCGACGTCACCGGGGGAGTGGATTCGGCCACCGCGCGCTCACGCCGCGCCATGTTCCAGCGCAGCATCCTCGACTTCGTCGCCGACGATGCGTCGCGCCTCCAGTCGCGCCTCGGCAAGACCGATCAGCGAAAGCTCGACGAGTATCTGACGGCCGTGCGCGAGATTGAGAAGCGCGTCGAGCTTGCGGAAAAGACCGCGCCGCGCCTTCCCGACGGCGTGCGCCCGCCGCACGCGTTTGCCGGCTTCGAAGAGCACGTCCGCCTCATGTTCGACATGCTCGTGCTCGCCTTCCAGACCGACAGCACGCGCATCTCGACCTTCATCCTCAGCCACGAGGGCAGCAACCGCGCCTACGGCGAAATCGGCGTCAACGACGGGCACCACGACCTCTCGCACCACTTCAACGATCCCGGCAACATCGAAAAGGTCACGCGCATCAACGAGTTCCACGCAAGGCAGTTCGCCTACTTCCTGGACAAGATGAAATCGGTGACCGAAGGCGACGGCACCCTGCTGGACAACAGCATGATCGTCTACGGCTCCGGGCTGGGCGACGGCAACCGGCACAATCACGACAACCTCCCCATCCTCTTAGCCGGCCGCGGTGGCGGAACGGTCACGCCCGGGCGGCACATCAAGGCGGACAACCGCACGCCCCTGAACAACCTGTTCCTCTCCATGCTGGACAGAGTCGGCGCCAAAGCCGGCCGCTTCGGCGACAGCACCGGGCGCTTCGAGGCGGTTGCGTGAACCTCCTCCCCCGAAGGATGGATCTGGACCGCCGCCCGTGCGTTGCCGGACGACCGTTGACCTGCGTTACGCGACGCAAGACAATCGCAATTCCGGGCACGGTGATTGGCTTTGATGGTCAGGTCAATCACGGGTGATGCGACTATCATGCTGCAACAGGAGAGTCTGATGAAGCTTGCCGAGCGCGTCATTACTCAAAGTTCTTCGCCAAATGGTCTCTCGATCAATTCGGAGAAGCCGATGTACGCAGTCGCGTTTGACATGGACATCGAATCTCTTCGCGCCAACTACGGCGATCCATATAACAACGCCTACGTCGAAATCCGAAAAGTGCTACAAGGCCATGGTTTTACCTGGCAACAGGGAAGCATGTATTTTGGCGGGGAGAACATCAACGCCGTCACTTGCGTGCTGGCAGTGATTGATGTCTCAACTCAGTTCACATGGTTCGCCGCTTCCGTTCGCGATATCCGTATGTTGAGAATTGAAGAATTGAATGATCTCATGCCCGCCGTTCAACAGTCCGGTGCTCGGTAGTCGCATGGAGGAAAGCGCACCACTCATAAACAGCGCGGAGGAGATGCGAAAATCCGCCTGCCGCAGTTGGTCGTGAACGGCCTTGAGGTCTGCGATCAGTCCGACGTTCGCGGCCAGCTCAAGCACGCCCAACGTGCCGATCACCACCAGCCCCTCTTTTGTCGCCGCCCTACGCGGCTTCTGTTCGTCCAGCAGAATGGCGTCGGCCTTCAATTCGCGCGCCAAGCTGATCGCGTCCAGCTCTACGTGATGCCGGAGCTGCGTCCCCTCAAAGGGATGGGTGGGCGGTTGGATCTGAACCCAGCTTGGTGCTGCTGTAATCCATGCCAGAACGATTGCGGGCCGTCGCATCGCGCGACATCTCCTCGGCCACCGAAGTCGGGATCGCTACCCGGAGATACAGGCTTGGCAACACGCCGATGTGATCGATGCGAATCAGATATTCGAGGGGCTCGCGTCAGAGACGACCAGCATCAGCGCCTCGCGGGTCCGAGGAGCTTATCCAATGCCGCATGGTCGGCTTCCAAATCGTCCAGCGAATACGGGCGATCGATCCCGCGCTCGGCCAGCCATGCGTCCACCTCATGCCGTGTGCCAACGCCGAGGATCATCGCCAGGTCACCTGTGCTGAGGTTACCACCCCCGTAGTTCGCGATGAGAAACTGCGCTCGGGCGCTTTCGTCGAGCTTGGGATCCTGCCCCCGAAGCTGGCGCTCGATCTCCGCGGGAAGTTGAATGGTGACGGACATCAGGAGCCTCCGCGTGTAAGTCTAT
Organism: Tepidisphaerales bacterium; assembly: GCA_038233535.1. Lineage (GTDB taxonomy): Bacteria > Planctomycetota > Phycisphaerae > Tepidisphaerales > Tepidisphaeraceae > DASYWJ01. Next base: position 4,643 of record JBBSLV010000268.1, read on the forward strand.
CGCCTCTTCGCGTAATACGCGGGGTGATTGGTGGCCACCCGCTCGCACCGGATGTACAACCGTCGGTCTTTTCGCGAAAGGATGTTATGCGTCTGGCGTTCATCGGGTTTCGGCATGGGCACGTGATGGGGTTGTACAAGGGGGCGGTCGCGCACGCGGGCGTCGACGTCGTGGCGGCGTGCGAGGAGGACGCGGCGGCAAGCGCGACGCTGCGCGCCAGCGCCACGGTGCAGCTCACGCATGACCGGATCGACGACGTGCTGAACGACGTTGACTGCGACGCGATCGCCATCGGCGACACCTTCGCGCGGCGCGGCGAGATCGCGATTAAGGCGCTCGAAGCCGGCAAGCACGTCATCGCCGACAAGCCGATCTGCACGAGTCTTGATGAACTCGACCAGATCGGTCAACTCGCCGCGGGCAAGAGGCGCGTGGTTGGCTGCCTGCTCGATTTGCGCGACACCGCCGTCTTCCGCACGATGCGGCGGGTGATTCGCGAAGGAGCGATCGGGGAGGTGCACACCGTCCTGTTCACCGCCCAGCACCCGCTGCTGCTCGGCACGCGGCCCGCGTGGTACTTCGAGCCTGGTCAGCACGGGGGGACGATCAACGACATCGCCGTCCACGCAACGGACTTGATCCCGTGGCTCACGGAGCGCGCGATCGCCGACGTCGTCGCCGCCCGCGCGTGGAATGCGCGGCTGCCGCAGCACCCGCACTTCCAGGACGCCGGGCAGCTCATGCTGCGGCTGGACAACAACGGCGGCGCGTTCGGGGACGTTTCGTACCTCTCGCCGGATGACCTGGGCTACGCCGCGCCGCAGTATTGGCGCGTGACGTGCCACGGGTCCGAAGGGGTCGTCGAAGCGGCGTACAACTCCACGACCGTCAGCCTCGCCGGCCGTGGTAATAAGACGGTGCGCGAGTTGCCGCTCGATCCCGCTCGACCCGACGGCTGCCTTGAAGCGTTCATGAATGAGATCGCCGGGCGGATCGAACCCGGCGCGCTGACGAGCGCCGACGTATTCCGCGCCAGCCGCATCGCCCTGCTCGCCCAGGCGGCGGCGGATCGTTGTTAGCAGCCCGTGGCGGAACCCGGCGTCCGGCTCAGGCGGCGATGGCCAGGGGTGACGACTGACTTTCAGTCGCCGGCGGGCGGCCGAGGGTTTCGATGCTTCGCAAGACCGCTCCGAGCCGCCGGAGACGATGCACCAG
>JBBSLV010000269.1:0-5829 GCA_038233535.1 Tepidisphaerales bacterium
CTGTTCGAGGGTCGCTCGCACCTGTGGCCGTCGCGGGAGTTCGCGGACGTGACGCGGTCGGCGGAGCAACTGCGCAAGAAGCTGGATGAGCGCAAGCTGCGCCTGGCGGACGTGTTCCTCCAGCTCGATCCCGATTTCGTTCCCTACGCGATCAACCACCCCGAACCGTCGCGCCGCAGTCACGCGCGCGAAACGTTCCTCAAGACGCTCGATTACGCCGCGACGGCAGGGGCGCCGCACGTGACGACGCTGCCGGGCGTCTACTTCGAGAACGACGAGCCGCGCGAAGCGTCGTGGGATCGCTCCCAGCAGGAGCTGGCGTGGCGCGTCGAGCAGTCGGCGAAGCGCGGGCTGATCTTCTCGGTCGAGGCGCACGTCGGCTCGCTGGCGCCGACCCCGCAGGAGGCCGAGCGGCTGGTCACGGGGGTGAGCGGGCTGACGCTCACGCTCGACTACACGCACTTCACGCGCCTGGGGATGCCCGATGCGACGATCGAACCGCTGGTGAAGCACGCCTCGCACTTCCACGTCCGCGGCGCGCGCCAGGGCCGGCTCCAGGCACCGTTCAAGGACAACGTCATCGATTACGCGCGCGTCCTCAACGCGATGACGGCGGCGGACTACAAAGGCTACCTCGGCATCGAGTACGTGTGGATTGACTGGGAGCACTGCAACGAGTGCGACAACGTCTCGGAGACGATCCTGTTCAGGGATTTCATCCGCGGGAAACAATCGTGACGTGTGAAGTTGAAAGGCTCCCAGCCGTGACGACCGCAGGCGCAACACCCATCGCTGAAGATCGGCTCATTCCCCTGGTGAGCGGAGAGAAGCTCTGGAAGAACTTCGGCGGGAATGACGTGCTGAAGGACGCGGGCATCGAGCTGCGCGCAGGGGAGATTCACGCCATCGTCGGGGAGAACGGCGCGGGCAAGAGCACGCTGGCGAAGATCATCGGCGGCGCGCACACCCCGACCCGCGGCGTCGTTCGCGTGCGCGGCGCGGTGACGACGATTCCCAACCCTCGCAGCGCCATCGCCCAGGGCATCGCGCTGATCCATCAGGAACCGCTGACGTTCCCCGATCTGAGCGTGGCTGAGAACATTTTCGTCGGCCGGCAGCCCACGCGGCTCGGTCGGATCGACTGGACCACGATGCGCCGCGACGCCACGGCGCTGCTTGGCCGGCTCGGCGCCCGCATCGACCCGCGCGCCGCGATCCGCGGCCTTTCCGTCGCCGACCAGCAGATGGTCGAGATGGCCGCCGCACTGTCGCAGCACGCGCGCGTCTTCCTGCTGGATGAAACCACCGCCTCGCTCACGCCCACCGAGGTCAAGGAGCTGTTCCGCGTGATGCGGCAGCTTCAGAGCGAAGGGGCGGCGCTGGCGTTCATCGGCCACCGCATGGAGGAGATCTTCGAGATCTGCGACCGCATCACCGTCATGCGCGACGGGGAGATCGTCGCGCGGCTGCTCACCCGCGAGACCAGCATCCCCGAAGTCCTGCGGCTGATGGTCGGCCGACCGATCGAAGCGATGTTCGCCAAGACCGTGGAGCATGCGCTGGGTCCGGCGATGCTGGAGGTTCGCGCGTTATCGCGCCGCGGCGAATTCCGCGACGTCAGTTTCACCGTTCACGCCGGTGAAATCGTCGGGCTCGCCGGGCTGGTCGGCGCGGGGCGCACGGAGGTGGCGCGGGCGATCTTCGGCGTCAGCAGGCCGGACGCGGGCGAACTTCGCGTCAACGGCGCCGCCGTCACTATCCGCTCGCCGCGCGACGCGATGCGGCTGGGGGTCGCGCTGGTGCCCGAAGATCGCCAGCACCACGGGCTGCTCATGCCCAACGCCATCTGGCGCAACGCGACGCTCGCCGTGATCCGGCGGCTGTCGCGATTCACATGGCTGCGCAACGGTTCGGCGCGCCGCCAGGCGGCCGACTACGCCGCCCGGCTGCGCGTGAAGTGCCGCGACGTTCGCCAACCCGTGCGCGAATTGTCCGGGGGGAATCAGCAGAAAGTCGTCCTCGGCAAGTGGCTCATGACCAATCCGCGCGTGATCATCCTGGATGAGCCGACGCGCGGAATCGACGTGGGCGCCAAGGCCGAGGTCCACCGGCTGATCGCCGACCTCGCGGCGTCGGGCGTCGCGGTCCTCCTGATTTCATCGGAGCTTCCGGAAGTGATGGGCATGAGCGATCGCGTGCTTGTCATGCGCGAGGGCAGGCTTGTGGGCGAGTTCGACCGCGCCACCGCCACCGCCGAGCGCGTGATCGCCGCCGCCACCGGACAAGCTCCGCCCGCGGCAACGGCCGCCTGATTTCGGGAGAAGCAAGCGCCAATGGAATCGACCGTCGTCTCTCAACCTCCCATGCTGCCGGCCGCGATGCGGCGGGTGATCGCGGCGCGCGAGCTGCCTATCCTCATCGTGCTGGTCCTGATCGTCGCCTTCACCGCCGTGACCGAGCCGCGGTTTCTCTCCACCGACAGCACGCGCAGCATTCTCGTGTCGATCGCGCTGCTCGTGGTGCTGGCCATGGGTGAGACGCTGGTGCTGCTCACGCGCGGGGTCGACGTCTCGATTGGCTCCATGACCGGTCTGGCCGGGATGACGATCGGCATCCTCTTCCGCGATCAATACGTCGAGAACGTGTACCTCGGCACGCTCCTGGGCATTCTGCTCGGCGCGGCGCTGGGCGCGGTCAACGGGTTGCTCGTCACGCTCTGCCGCGTGCCGCCGATCATCGCGACGCTGGGGACGATGGGCGTGTACCGCGGGCTTACGTTCGTCGTCAGCGCGGGCAGGCAGGTGGATGAATATCAACTGCCGCCGGGGCTGGCCGGCTGGTCGGTGCGCGGGCCGTTCGGGCAGGGGGTTGTGCCGTGGGTCGTGGTGGCGGCGTTGGGCGTGGCGGGGATGACGGCGGTGCTGTTGCGCTTCACGCGCATTGGCCGGCGCGTGTACGCGGTGGGCGGGAACCCCGAAGCCGCCCGGCTGCGCGGCATCGCGGTCGGGCGGGTGACGTTCGGCGTCTACGTGTTCAGCGGCGCGACGGCCGGCCTGGCGGGCATGCTCTACGCCTCGCGGCTTGGCGCGATCAACCCCGAGGCGATCGGCTCGGGCATGGAACTCATGGCCATCGCGGCGTGCGTGGTGGGCGGCGTCAGCATCTTCGGCGGGTCGGGCACCGTGCTCGGGGTGCTGCTCGGCTGCCTGCTGTTGGGCACAATTGAAACGGCGCTGGCCGTGCTGGGCGTCGCCGACGCATGGCAAAAGGTGGCATACGGCGGGGCCATCCTGCTCGCGGTCGTCGCCGACGGCATTGCGGCGCGCCGGTGGGGCGGGTCGTCGAGTGCATGATGGAGTTCGCAGCGCATGATGTTTCTGATCGGTGACGAAATCCCCTCGCCCGCCGCGGCACAGACGCGATCAACGGTCGCCTCGGCCGATGCTGAACCGGCGCCCCCCGCGTTGCCGCTTACGCACGCCGGCGCACTGCCCCGGGCCCTGCTGTCGGCCACGCCGGAACTGATGTCCGTCGCGCTGCTGATCACCGCCTTCACCGTCGCCGCAACGACGTTGCCCATGTTCCTGGACGCCCGCTATCTCCTGGACCGGAGCACGGTCTACATGGAGGTCGGCATCATGGCGCTGGCGATGACGTTCGTCATCGCCGCCGGCCACATCGACCTCTCGTGCGCCGCCATTCTCGCCCTGACCGGCGCGCTGACGATGAAGCTTCACGCAACGCTGGGGTTGCCGATGCTGCCCCTGCTCCTGCTCGCGCCGCTGATCGGGGGTGCGCTGGGGGCGGTGAATGGCGTCGTCGTCGCGCGGCTGGGCATCCCGTCGCTCGTCGTCACGCTGGCCACCATGGCGGGGTATCGCGGGCTGGCGCAGGCGCTGATCGGCGACCATTCGCTTCCCGTTCCCGCGGCATACGCCGGCTTCGACGACGTTTTGCTCGCCGGGACGGCATTGCCGATGCCCGTCGTGCTCTTCGTCGCCCTTGCGATCGTGCTGGCGCTGGTGCTGCACAAGACGCTGTTCGGCGCGTACGTGTTGGCGCTGGGCACCAACGGTGAGGCGGCACGCTACGCGGGCATTCCCGTCGGCCGGACCGCGGCGGGTGTATTCATCCTCAGCGGCTTGGCAGCGGGCATCGGCGCTATGATGATGTGCTCGCGCTTCGCCTTCGCCCGCTGGGACCACGCGATGGGGTTGGAGCTGGACGTGATCACCGCCGTCGTCCTCGGCGGGGCGAGCATTTTCGGCGGCCGCGCGACTATCATTGGCACCGTCGTCGCGCTGCTCCTGATCGGGGTCGTGCAAAGCGCCATGGGGCTGGCTAACGTGGACGGCGAATACCAGGCGACCGCCAACGGCGCGCTGCTCATTTTCGCGGTCATCGCATCGAATCTCGCCGCACGATTGCAGGGGCGACAAACCCGCTGACGCACGGTAGATCCCCGCGTGTTTAGGGGTTGGTGTTGCGATCCTTCGGCCCCCGATGGCGGGCCGATGTTTCGCGCCCTCCTCCGCTCATCGCCCCGCGCCGGCGCTTCGGTTTGGCAGGGGCGAAGAGCGTCGTGAGCTTCTCGTACAACCCGAACAGGTACTCCACCCGCTGCCGGTCCGAGTCGAACGGCTGCGGCCGATAGCACCGATCCACGTCCCGATCCAGCGCCCGATGCGCATCCCGCAATTCCTTGGGCATGGCCAATGGATCGTACAGGTCGGCCAGCGTCTGCGTCGGAAACGCAGCCCGCGCATCGAGCACGCCCTGCGCGGCCGTCTCGACGGCCTGCTTCCGCGCGTCGGTGGCGTCCTCGGGCCAGGGGTAGTTGTTGTAGACGAGCTTGTTGGAGTAGCGGAAATCCGACTTCAACCGCCCGCACACCTGCCGCACCCACGCCATGTGGATCGCGCTGGTCAGCACGCCGAAGTGGAAGAGCGTCGCGTTCGGCACCACGAACACCAAATCGCTGACCAGCGTCGCCGGTTTCATGAAGCCAATGGGTATGTAGGGTCGGCGCTCAGAGGATACCTTAGGGATCAACAGGAAAGGCCGCTTGGGCATGTTCTCTACGTGGAACCGGGTTGGTGTCTGGGCAAGCTTTTGGGTCGGCATGCTCTTGCTCGCTAGTCGGAATTGGCGAACGGCATTCACCCGTTTCATAACCTCGGGCATCGTGCGCAGCTCGGAAGCCGCTGTATCGCCGAGCCACAGGCACCATCGGTGGTAACCGTTAATGAACTCGTGTGAGCCCAGCCATCGCCGAAAGAGCGGGCGCGATGCGGGCGTCGAGTCGATGAAGTCGGCTTTCTCGTCATCGGTGAACAGGTAGTTTCCGTCATCGATTGGTTTGTTGCCGATACCGATCTGCGGGACGTCGCACAACGGCTTACTTCTGTTCTTGATCGCGACAATAACGCCGTTCGTCAGATACCCGTTGATGCGCGTCACATTGAAAACCTGCGCGTTGTCCTTACCTGTCGAATAGTCGTAGATCCGCTTTCTGCTCGATTCGAATTTCGCGAATCCGACGATCACGACATGGACGTGCGCTTTCCCGCGTGCTTCGCTCTCCCAGACGAACGTTCGATGCCCAAAATGGATGCTCAGTCCGGTCTTGAACAGTGGTTCCCACAAGACGCCCGCCTGCTCCCCTTGGCAGATCGAGTTTGTGGAAACAAACGCGCAGACCGCTTTGGGCGAGAGGTAGGCGGCGGCGCGAAAGTACCACAGGGCAACGTAATCCAGCAGGCCGGAGTCGGGGACTGATCCCGCGATCGTGGCCACATCAGCGCGTTGTTCCGCGCTCTGAAACTTCGC
>JBBSLV010000270.1:0-5818 GCA_038233535.1 Tepidisphaerales bacterium
GAACGCAAATAGCCGGCGGCCGAGCGGCGGGGCAATGTCCCGGTGGGTCGAGTCGGTGTTCGTGAGCAATATCGTCATCCGCAGGAACACGGACTTGGTCTTGCGGAACGGCGAGACGATGTTCCCCGACACTGACTTGCTGTCCTTCAACAACGATTCGTTGTTCCCCAACAACGACTTGATGTTCCCCAACAACAACCCGTTGCGCCGGCGCGGCGGCGGGGGCGCCCGCGCGATCGGCGTCGCGGCGCGCCTTTTTAGCGGACCTTCACGGCGCCACCGGAAGAATCCGCACGCCTTCTCAACCCGCCTCCCCCGCTGGTCGAAATCAACAGTGAGGCGGCCAGCGGATCGAACGTTCGATCCGTCGTTGTTCGGAATCCCGCTTCAATCTTGCAGCAGGAGTTTCATCATGCCGGACGACCGGTATCCTCCGGGGCGAGAGGCGGACCTGATCACGGCCACGCAGACGTTTCACGACGTTGCGACCGTGGCACCGATCACCTACTCGCTCACGGCCGCCCAGCTCACGATGCTGGGCACGAAGCTGTCTGACTTTCAGACCAAGTGGGACGTGTGTCAGGTCCCCGGCACGAAGACGAAAGTCGCCGTGCAGAATAAGAACGCCAGCAAGGCGGACTTGGTTTTCTACCTGCGTTCGCTCGTGCGCGTGACGCAAAATGCGCCCACGACCACGAATGCCATGCGCACCGAGCTGGGCATTCCGCTGCGGGACTACGAACCCTCGCCCATCCCCGTGCCGGGATCGGCCCCGATCCTGACGGTGAAGAAGGTCTGGGGCCACCAGATCACGTGCCGGCTGGAGTCGGCGACGAGCGAGGGGCGCGGCCTCCCACCAGGCGTGCTCGGGGCGCAGATCTACACGTTCGTCGGGGAATCCCCTGCGACCGACACGCAGGTGTGGGTCAATCAGGGACTCATCACCCGCACGACGTTCATCGTGCAGCTCCCGGCCACCGTGCCGGCGGGCTCGAAGGTGTGGCTGACGGCGGCGTTCGTCAACCCGCGCGGCCAGACGGGGGTCGCCTGTACCCCGGTCATGAGCGGCGTCGGGTACGAAGGCGCCGTGCCGATGGCGGCGTAGTCGTTCGACGGCTGTAAACGAACGGGGCGCCGGGGCACGTGATGCCCGGCGCCCCGCATCGTTTCACGCCGGCGTTAGGCTTCGTCCGACTCCTTGAGCTTCGCGAGCACGCTGAAATCCTCCAGCGTGGTCGTGTCGCCCTTCACTTCCCCGTTGGCCGCGAGTTCCTTCAGCAGCCGGCGCATGATCTTCCCGCTGCGCGTCTTGGGCAGCGCTTCGGTGAAGCGGATCTGGTCGGGCTTTGCGAAGCTGCCGATCTGCTTGGCGACGACGTTCGTCAACTCTTTCTTCAGGTCTTCGGAGGGCTTCATCCCGCCGCGCAGCGTGACGAAGGCGGCGAGGCCCTGGCCCTTCAGCTCGTGCGGCATCCCGACGCACGCCGCCTCCGCGACCGACGGATGACTGACAATCGCGCTCTCCACCTCCGCCGTGCCGAGGCGGTGGCCGGAGACGTTAATCACGTCGTCGATGCGGCCCATGATCCAGAAGTACCCGTCGTTGTCGCGCCGGGCGCCGTCGCCGGTGAAATAGAAGCCGGGGACGTCGGACCAGTATTGCTTCGCGTAACGCTCCGGGTCGTTGAAGATCCCGCGGAGCATCGCCGGCCAGGGCTTGCGGATGACGAGCAGTCCGCCCTCATTCGGGCCGAGTTCCTTGCCCTCGCGATCGACGATGGCCGCGTCCACGCCGAAGAACGGGAGCGTGGCCGTGCCGGGCTTGGTCGGCGTGACGCCGGGGAGCGGCGTGATCATGATGCCGCCCGTTTCGGTCTGCCACCACGTGTCGACGATGGGGCATTTCTCATGGCCGATCACCTGGTGGTACCACATCCACGCTTCGGGATTGATCGGCTCACCGACCGTTCCGAGCAGCCGCAAAGACGACAGGTCGTGCCTATCGACGAACGGCCGCCCGGCGCGCATGAACGCACGGATGGCGGTGGGCGCGGTGTAGAAGATCGAGACCTTGTGCCGCTCGATGATCGACCAGAAGCGCGAGAAGTCGGGAAAGTTCGGCGCGCCTTCGTACATGAGCGTCGTCGCGCCGTTGGCGAGCGGGCCGTAGACGACATACGAATGGCCGGTGATCCAGCCGACGTCGGCGGTACACCAGTAGACGTCGTCGTCGCGCAGATCGAAGACGTACTTGCTCGTGAGGTATGTGCCCAGCAGGTAGCCGGCCGTGGTGTGCAGGATGCCCTTGGGCTTTCCGGTCGAGCCGGAGGTGTAGAGGACGAACAGCGGGTCTTCGCTGTCCATCTGCTCGGCGGCGCAGTCGGCGTCCTGGTTGACGACGACATCATCCCACCACACGTCGCGCCCCTCGACCCAGTTGACCGGCTGATTCGTGCGCTTCAGCACGACGACCTTCTGCACGGCCGTGTTGTCCCTCAAGGCGTCGTCGACACTGTTCTTCAACGGCACCACCGCGCCGCGCCGGAAGCCGCCGTCGGCGGTGATGATGAAGTGACTCTGCGCGTCTGCGACGCGATCCGCGATCGCCTGGCTCGAGAACCCGCCGAAGATGACCGAGTGCGGCGCGCCGATGCGCGCGCACGCGAGCATCGCGACGGCGGCCTCGGGGACCATCGGCATGTAGATGGTGACGCGATCGCCCTTGGTCACACCCAGTTTCTTCAACCCGCTGGCGAACTTGCAGACCGCGTCATGCAGATCCTTGAAGGTCAGGCGGCGCACGTCCCCGCCCGTGCCGGCGCCGCCGGGCTCGGGCTCGCCTTCCCAGAGGATGGCGGTCTTGTCGCCGCGGCCCAGTTCAATCTGTCGATCCAGACAGTTGTAGGCGACGTTCGTCTTCCCGCCGACGAACCAGCGCGCGAACGGCGCCTGCCAGTCCAGCACGCGGTCCCAGCGCTTGAACCAGTGCAGCGGCTCGGCGGCGCGTCCCCAGAAGGCCTCGGGGTCGTCGATCGACTCCCGGTACATGCGGTCGTACTCTTCGCGCGACTTGATGTGCGCCTTGGATGCAAATGCCGGCGGCGGCGGGAACAGACGGTTTTCCTGCATCGACGACGTGATGTTCTGCTCGGACATGTGAACGAATCCTCCTCGGTTACTCCATAGCCGTGCGGCATGGTAACACGATGCGCCTCGCGCTTGAAGTTTCGAGCCTGCGCGGCGCAGGCGCCATGGAATGTTGCAACCACTCGGCGCGACCGGTAGCATCCGCCGCCGTCGCACGTCACCGTTGTCGCGGTCGCGCCCTCGTCACCGCCGGAGTCACTGTCGGAGGATATTCACTTGGCCGAGATGCCCCCGTCACAGACGCCCCCACCACCGCGCGAAACGTCGGACCCCGCCCCCGCCTTACCCCCGTCGCCCGCCGTCGCCGCGGCCTTGAAACGCTATTGGCAACAGAACCTGCGCATTATGGTGATCCTGCTGGCAATCTGGGCATTCATTTCGCTCGGATGCAGCATCCTGTTTGCCGACTGGTTGAACCGGTTCCGCATCGGGGGGTTCCCGCTGGGCTTCTGGTTCGCGCAGCAGGGCAGCATCGTCGTGTTCCTCCTGCTCATTCTGATCTACGCCATCCTGCTCAACGCGCTGGACCGCAAGCACCATCGTGAGATCGCGCAGCTCTCCGTTAACGAGAATCGATAACATGGGCGTTCAAGGCTGGACTTACCTTTTCGTCGGCATTTCCTTCACCTTGTATTTGTTCATCGCGTGGATCAGCCGCGTACGCGACACCAAGGGGTTCTACGTCGCCGGCGGCGGCGTGCCCGCCATCGCCAACGGCATGGCCACCGGCGCCGACTGGATGAGCGCCGCGTCGTTCATCTCCATGGCCGGCCTGATCTCCAGCATGGGCTACGCGGGCGGCGTCTACCTCATGGGCTGGACGGGCGGGTTCGTCCTGCTCGCGCTGCTGCTGGCGCCGTACCTCCGCAAGTTCGGCAAGTTCACCGTGCCGGACTTCATCGGCGACCGCTACGACTCCAACGTCGCCCGCCTGGTCGCCGTCGTGTGCGCCGTCTTCGTCAGCTTCGTCTACGTCGCCGGGCAGATGCGCGGCGTGGGCGTCGTCTTCAGCCGGTTCCTCGAGGTCGACATCAACGTCGGCGTCGTCATCGGCATGGCCAGCGTCTTTGTCTACGCGACGCTCGGCGGGATGAAGGGCATCACCTGGACGCAGGTGGCGCAGTACTGGGTGCTCATCACCGCCTTCCTCGTCCCCGCCATCGCCATCAGCATCAATCTGACGGGCAGCGCGGTCCCGCAGATCGGCATGGGCAGCAACCTGCGCGGCGAAGCGATCCCGCTCCTGGCGAAGCTCGATCAGATCAACACCGACCTGGGTTTCACCGCCTACACCGCCGCCTTCGCAGACGCGAAGTGGACGCGCCTGAACGTGCTGTGCACCGCGCTGGCGCTGATGGTCGGCACCGCCGGTCTGCCGCACGTGATCGTGCGCTTCTACACCGTCAAGAACGTGCGCGCGGCGCGCTGGAGCGCATTCTGGGCGCTGTTCTTCATCGCTTTGCTCTACCTCACCGCGCCGGCGACGGCGGCGTTCGCGCGCTACTACATGATCAACAGCCTGCAGGGCCAGACCCGCGCCGACCTGCCCAGTTGGTTCAACAACTGGGAAAAGACAGGGCTGATCCTCTGGTTCGATGACGGCGACGGGAAGCTCCGCTACTCCAACCGCGACGACAACGAGATCTTCCGCACCGGCGCCCTGACCACATCGACCGTCCGCGAGTATTCGGTCGCACACCAGCAGTGGATCGACGGCACGGGCGGATTCGATGCCCGGGAGAGGCTGCGCGCAGCCGGGGTGAGCGGGCCGGACAACGACATCATCGTGCTGGCCACGCCGGAAATGGCGCGCCTCGCCAACTGGATCATCGCCCTCATGGCTGCCGGCGGGCTCGCGGCCGCCCTGTCCACCGCCAGCGGCTTGCTCCTCGTCATCTCCTCCAGCGTCGCGCACGATTTGTACTACCGCGTGCTCAACCCCGATGCGACCGAAGCGCGCCGGCTGCTCGTCGGCCGAGGGGTGATCGGGGTGGCCGTCGTCGTCGCGGGCATCCTCGGGATCTATCCGCCCGGCTTCGTCGCCGAAGTCGTCGCCTTCGCGTTCGGTCTGGCGGCGTCGAGCTTCTTCCCCGCCATCGTGCTGGGAATTTTCTGGAAGCGCGTGGGGACGACGCCGGCCGTTGCGGGCATGTTGGCGGGAATCGGGTTCACGACGTTCTACATCGTCGGCAACCGCTTCTTCGACATGCCCGCCTGGTGCTTCGGCATCACAGCCCAGGGCATCGGCACCGTCGGCATGCTGCTGAACTTCGCCGTGACCATCCTGCTCACCCCACTGTTCCCCGCCCCGCGCGCCCAAGTGCAGGCGATGGTCGACACCATCCGCGAGCCCGAAGGCTACGCCCCGGCGGTCCAGATCGAAACGGCGCCGCAGCACTGACGTCTTCTCACGAAAACAAAGCTTGCCTGCGTCCCTTTGTCCCTGCGCCGCCCGCGCCGCTTGAACACCTCCCGGCTCTTCGGTGAAGCTCGGAAAGGGGAGCTCGGAAAAAAAGGAGTGCGGCTGAAGCGGAGCCCAAAAAAAAATCGCCGATTCCGACCGGCCCGAGTCAAAACAGCGTTTTTCGCCGGAAAACTCACAATCGCATAACGGCCTTCACTAATCCGCGCCCGCCTTCACTAATCCGCGCCCGCCTTCACTAATCCGCGC
>JBBSLV010000271.1:0-5777 GCA_038233535.1 Tepidisphaerales bacterium
GATCACGCAACTGGCGGCGCTGGGCGTGGCGGTGCTGATGAACGTGCGCGTGCGCGGGATCGCGGTCTACCGCACGATCTTCTTCCTCCCGTCGCTCATTGTCGCCAGCGTGGTCGGCGCGGTGCTCTGGCGACAGATGTACAACGACGAGTATGGGCTGGTGAACGCGATCCTGCGCCCCCTGCTCGCGCCGCTGGGCGCAACCCCGCCCGACTGGCTCGGCGCCGACGCAAGGCAATGGGCGATCCCCGCGTTCGTCCTGATGAGCGTCTGGGGCGTCGGGGGCGCGATGATCCTGTACCTGGCGGGACTGAAAGGCATTCCGACTTCGCTTTATGAAGCCGCGACGATCGACGGCGCCGGCCGCGCGCGGCAGTTCTGGAACGTCACGCTCCCGATGCTCTCCCCGCTGATCTTTTTCAACGTCGTGATCGGCATCATCGGCAGCTTCCAGATCTTCGTGCAGGCCATGGTCATGACCGACGGCGGGCCGAACGATCTCACGCTCTTCTACGTCCTCAACCTCTACCGCCAGGCGTTCGAGTTCCACAACATGGGCTACGCCAGCGCGATGGCGTGGGTGCTGTTCCTCATCCTGCTCGGATTGACGATCCTGATTTTCCGCGGGTCGAAGAAGCTGGTCTATTACGAGGGTCTCAAAACGTGAGCGGCCGGGGAAGAAAACAATTTTCAATTTTCAATTTTCAATTTTCAATCGAAAATTGTGGGATTGCTTGTGCGAGGGCGCGATGACCCAGACCGTCCACGCGCGGCCCGTTCTTCCCGCGCAGGCCAAGACACCGCCGGGGAAAAAGCACCGCTCAACGAATCAAACGTCGCGCTTCGAGCGCATCCTCGCTTACACGCTGCTCATCGGCGGGTCGATCCTGTTCCTCGTCCCCTTCTATTTCGTCGTCAACGCGTCATTGAAAACCGAGGCCGAGGTGAACGCCGGCGACTTCGCGTCCCCCCCGACATCGCCGGCCGACGTGAGGTTCTCGAACTACCCCCGGGCGCTGGCGCCGGACAAGATGAACTTCTGGCCCGCACTGGCGAACACCGTCGTCATCACGACGCTCTGCGTCGTCGGGCAGATCGCTTCGTGCAGCCTCGTCGGGTTCGGTTTCGCGCGGTTCCGCTTCCGCGGGCGGTCGATTTTGTTCATGGTGATGCTCTCGACGATGATGCTGCCGGCGCAGGTCACGATGATCCCCGTCTTCGTCCTGTTCCGCAGCCTGGGCATGATCGACACGTTCTGGCCGTTGATCATCCCCGCCTGGCTGGCCAGCCCGCTGTTTGTCTTCATGTTCCGCCAGTTCTTCGCGCAGATACCCGAGGAGCTGATCGAGGCCGCCCGCATCGACGGCGCGGGCAACTGGCGCATCTACTGGCAGTTGATGCTTCCGCTCTGTGGCCCGGTCATCGCGATCGTCGCGATTTACACGTTTCTCTTCGCGTGGAACGACTTCCTCGGCCCGCTCATCTATCTCAACTCCCCCGACAACCGCACGCTCGCCCTGGCGCTCAATGCCTTCCGCGGGCAGTACGGCATCAGCGACGCCCACCTGCTGATGGCCGCCAGCGTCGTGTGCATGTTGCCGTGCGTCGTGCTGTTCTTCGCAGCCCAACGCTACTTCGTCGAAAGCGTCGCGACGAGCGGTTTAAAAAGTTGATTCCATCATGGTGCGCCGCCGACGCCCGAGATGCAGGTGGGGTTCAGGGTTCAGGAGGGAGCGGACGGTGTCTTTATTGAACCCCTGAATCCCAGAACCCCGAACCCTTCCCAGCCGTCCGTTGACAGCGCAACGGCTCTCCCCATACTGTCCGGACCGCATTTTTGCACCGTGACACAGCAGATTACAAACACCATGAAGACCGCCGTTTCCCGCGCCAAAGCGTATCTGAAGGTCAGGCAGAAGGCCGTCCGTGATGGGATGAAGGAGCTGGGCCTCGACGGATTGCTCCTTACGCACGCCCCGGACCTGGCTTACCTCACCAATTTCACCGGCGACGATTCCGTCGGGATCGTCACCGACAAGGACATCCACCTCGTCACCGACTTCCGCTACAAGGAGCAGGCCGGGCTTGAAGCGGGGTGGGTGAAGGTCTCCCTGCGCGACGGGAAGATGGCCGAGGCGCTGGCCAAGGCGCTGCTGGGCGCGAAGGTGAAGAAGGTCGGCTTCGAGGCGAACTTCACGACCGTCGGGCAGGTCGACGCGCTGCAGACCGAGCTGAAAAAGGGCAAGACGCCGGTCCAGCTCGTGCCGCTGGAAGACGTGATGTCGAACATCCGCAAGGTCAAGGACGACCACGAGATCGACCTGGTCCGCAAGTCGGTGGGCGTCGCGGAGGAAGCGTTCGATGCCATCCGCGGGGAGGTCAAGGTCGGGCAGACGGAGAACTATCTGGCCGGCTTGCTCGTGTTCGAGCTGCGCAGCCGGGGCGCGAGCAACAGCAGCTTTCCGGTGATCGTCGCCGCCGGCGCCAACAGCTCGCTGCCGCACTATCGCCCGGGCGAGACGCTCGTGCAGCGCGACCAGCCGCTGCTGATCGACTGGGGGGCGCTGTTCAAAGGGTACTGCTCGGACCTGACGCGCACGCTGATGATCGGTCGCGTAAGCCCGAAGATGAAGCAGGTGTACAAGGTCGTATACGAGGCGCAGCAGGCGGCGATCAAGTTTCTGCGCCCGGGCGTGACGACGATGCAGGCCGACCGCGTTGCGCGCGATGTGATCGACGCCGCCGGGCTCAAAGACGAGTTCGGCCACGGGCTTGGACACGGCATCGGGCGCGAGATCCACGAGCTGCCCAGCATGCGCAAGACCGGCGGCGAGGAAGAGCTTCGCCCGGGCATGATCGTGACGGTCGAGCCGGGGATTTACATCCCCGGCGAAGGCGGGGTGCGGATCGAGGACGACGTGCTGATCACGCACTCCGGGTGCGAGGTGCTCTCGTCGCTCGACAGGTCCTTCGAGGGTTGCCACCTTGAATAACAAGAAGACGACGAAGAAACCGTCCGCGCGGCGCGGCGCTTCAAAGAAAAAACAAGGCGGCGCGCTCACGTCGGGAAGCCCGATGGACGTTCGCGTGCTCGAGCAGATCGTGAAGCTCATGAGCGCCAACGACCTGAACACCATCGAGGTGCGCGACGGGGACCGCCGGGTTATGTTGAAGCGCGGAACGGATTTCGTAGCCCCGAACGCGAGTTCGGGGTTCTACGCGCCCCAGCACGGTGGCGCACCCTCCCCCGGTCTCGCGACCGGGGCTGCGACGGGTGCGGGACCGATCCCTTCCACCCCCGCCGTTTCAGACGACGCGAACTACCCGACGATCAAAAGCCCCATGGTCGGCACGTTTTACGCCGCGGCCAGCCCCGAGGCCAAGCCGTTCGTCTCCGTCGGCACGACCGTCGACGAGGAAACCGACGTGTGCGTCATCGAGGCGATGAAGGTGTTCAACAACATCAAGGCCGAGACGCGCGGGACGATCGCCAAGATCCTCGTGACCAACGGCCAGACCGTCGAATTCGGCCAGCCCCTGTTCGTGGTGAAACCATAGAAGAGTTGTTGGTTGTTAGTTGCCAGTTGCCAGAGGAGAGGGAGATGGCGGCGCTGCATTACCGTGACTTGATCGCGTGGCAGAAGGCGATGGATTTGGTCGAGGACGTGTACCGCGTCAGCCAAAATTTTCCGCGCGAGGAGATGTATGGCCTCACGAATCAGATCCGTCGTGCGGCGGTTTCCATACCGTCAAATATCGCAGAAGGTCAGGGGCGCGGTGTCGGGGGTGAATTTGCGCATCATCTGAGAATTGCTAACGCATCACGTCAGGAAATAGAGACGCAGTTGCTGATTGCCGTTCGCCTTGGATTCATCACTGAGCCGGATGTAAACGCCGTGCTCGAGCGCTGTTTTGAGGTGGGACGAATCATCTGCGGCCTTCATCATTCCGTCGCTGGCAACTAACAACCGGCAACTGGCAACTTTTCCACCATGTTTTCGAAAATTCTAATCGCAAATCGAGGTGAGATCGCGCTTCGCATCATCCGCGCCTGCCGTGAGCTGGGCGTGCAGACGGCCGTCGTTTACAGCACGGCTGATAAGGACGCGGCGTACCTGAAGCTCGCCGACCAGGCGATCTGCATCGGCGACGCCCCGCCGGCCGAGTCGTACCTCAACATCCCGCGCATCATCAGCGCCGCCGAGATTGCCGACGTGCAGGCGATTCATCCGGGCTATGGCTTCCTCGCCGAGAACGATCACTTCGCCGAGATCTGCCGCTCCTGCCGCATCGAGTTCATCGGTCCGCCCGTCAAGGCGATGGCGCTGCTGGGCGACAAGGTCGAGTGCAAGAAGCTGGCGAAGAAGGCGAAGGTGCCCACGGTGCCGGGTTCCCCGGGCGCGGTCGATGACGAGAAGGTCGCACTGCGCATCGCGCAGGAGATTGGTTATCCCGTCATCATCAAGGCCGCCGCGGGGGGCGGGGGGCGCGGGATGCGCGTGGCGCACAACGACGTCTCCCTCCGCGCCGGCTTCAAGCAAGCGCAGGCCGAGGCGGAAAACGCGTTCAAGGACTCGACGGTCTACATCGAAAAGTACGTCGAGTTCGGCCGGCACGTCGAGGTGCAGGTCCTGGCCGACAACCACGGCAACGCCGTGCACCTGTGGGAGCGCGACTGCTCCATGCAGCGCCGCCATCAGAAGCTCGTCGAGGAATCCCCTTCCCCCGTGCTCAGGCAGTCCGTGCGCGAAAAGCTCTGCGAAAGCGCCGTGCGCCTGGTGAAGGCCGCGGGCTACACCAACGCCGGCACCGTCGAGTTCCTCGTCGACAAGGAGCAGAACTTCTACATCTTGGAAGTTAACGCGCGCATTCAGGTCGAGCACCCGGTGACGGAACAGGTCACGGGCATCGACCTGATCAAGGAGCAGATCCGCATCGCCGCCGGCGAGCCGCTCGCGTTCCGGCAGAAGGACATTCGCCAGACCGGACACGCGATCGAGGTGCGCATCAATGCCGAAGACCCGGCCCGCAACTTCGCCCCTTCACCGGGAACGATCCAGGAGTTCCGCGCCCCTGGCGGCCCCGGCGTGCGGCTCGATTCCCACGCCTACGCCGGCTACCGCATCCCCCCGAACTACGACAGCATGATCGGCAAGCTGATCGTCCATCGTCCCACCCGGACCGAAGCCATCGCGTCGATGAAGCGCGCGCTGAGCGAATTTCACATCGCCCCGATCAAGACCACGATCCCGCTGCATTTGCAGATCATGGACAACGAATACTTCAAGAGCGGGGATGTCGACACGGGCTTCGTCGAGCGCGTGTTGTTCGCGAAGTGATGCTTCCTCCGAACGCAAAGAATCCCCCGGACTGCGCTCTGGTCGCAAAGCTCCCTGCGCTACGCCCCGGGGCATAGCGCGGCACGCGTCAGCGTGCGCAGCGGAGTCCCGGGGATTCTTCGGAGAACGGAAAAGGGGACATCACTCAATTTTATTTGAGTGATGTCCCCTTTTCCTGCCCCAAAAAGTCGGTAAACGCCGGCCCCAGGGCCGCAACCTGCTCAGCAGTCATCCGTGACCTCCTTTGTCAGGAGGTACTACCGCGTAGGCACGGTGACGTTGAGCGGGAGTAGCGCTGTAGTGCTAAGTGCTCGGCCATGCGGCGCTCGGTTTGGTGGAAGTAGCGCACGAGCGACTCGGGGGTGGCGGTCGCGGGGGAATTCAAGATGGGCAGCGACATGGTGATCAGATGATAAGCCGTCGGAGCCGGTCCTGCGC
>JBBSLV010000272.1:0-5772 GCA_038233535.1 Tepidisphaerales bacterium
CCGCGGGGAGTGGATCGGGCACTTCGACGTGCGTGTGCCAGTGGTCCGTCGTCTCTTCCTCCGCCCTGGCCTTGACCGAGCCTTGGCCGTCCTCCGTGCCGACCCAGAAGCGCACGGCCTTGGGCTCACTGCCGGTGATGACGACGTCAAACGCGCCGTCGCCGCCCGCTTGCACCGGCGCGTCCTGCGTGGCGACAAGCTTTAGACCCGCCTGCGAGGTTTCTCCGATGGGCATGCGCCCGTGTTCGGCCGGTGCTGTCGCCGGGGTGGGGGTGTCCGGTGCGTGAGTGGAGCCGTCGGCGTGCGCGTGGCTGTCCGCCGCGGGCGCGGGCGCGGTTGATGTGCCGGTCGGAGTCATGCTCTCGTCCCCGCAGCCTGCGGACAGCACGGCGACACCCAACCACGTCGCCAACATGAAGTTCTTCATCACAATCTCTCCTTCTCGAATAAAGTGACGGATCATCCCGCGGCGGGGCCAACATCACCCCGCCGCCTCTAACCCCGTCGCGAACGGCGCGAGCCACGTCGTGGTCTCTTGTATTCCCGAAACGACGCCTCCCGTGGACCGAGGGCGCGGTGTACGTCGTCGTGACATGGACGGCAGAGCCAACGAACCTTTAGTCCAGTGCGATCATATTCTTCGTGGTGCGATTGAACGTCGGGTTCGCCGCACTCCTCACAAGGTGTCTTTACCAGTTCCCCACGTCGGACGGCCCGGTGGGTTGCTTTCCGGGACGCATCCTTAAACGGGTACTTTGCCCGGACCCCAGCCCGCCCAGCGTTGAAGCACACCTTGCACTCGGAATGGTAGTCATCACCCTTCCAAGGGAACATCTCGATAGGCCCCGCGCGACTGCACCACACACATTGCCGAATGAGGTTTCCGTCATCGTCCAAGCGAAGGAAGTCACGGTGAGCCATTGCCCACTGCTTCAACTTCGCCACGGCCAATGCTTGCTTGTGGAGCCGGCGCTTGAGCCGGGCCGCGTCCTTCCGTTGCTTACGTCGTGACGCAGCGAAGATCGACCGGAAACGGTAGGGGATGCACCACAGGGGAACGCCCGTGATGATGCCCACGCAGGAACCTGTTACGCCCATGATCGATCCCAGAGGTAGCGAGACTCACGCCGCCCGTGTCCAAGGAAATGCGAATCCACAGTAGGTTTAACTTGACACACCATCAATATACCGCGAGAGCCGGATGCGGGAAATCCGCCCGTCCGGTTCGAGGAGGGAGGACTGAACGTCGGGGTGGACGTTCAGTTCTCTACTCTGCTGAAATTCGTCTTCCGCTTTGATTGAATGTCTACTCCTTCGCCGCCGGCGTCGCGTTGCGAATGAGCAGCGGCTGGACCTGCTGGTGGATCTGGTCCATCGCTTCCTTCAGCGTCGTCATGACCGAGACCGTGCCGACGCAGGTGATGCGATCGGTGGCTTTCTTCAAGTCCCCGCGGAAGCTCCACAACCCGACGATCATGCGGATGTCGGGGTACTTCAGGTGGACGCGTTTGCACAGGTAGCGCGAGTGGGCGACGGCGGCGGGGGGCATGGCCGAGACGACGACGACATCCGCCGACCGCTGCTCGACCATCTCGACCATCTCGCCTGCCAGCGCGTTGGTGGACGCGGCGTGCGCGCAGTAGCCGTGCAGGTCGAGCAGCTGCGCCAGCATCAGCCCGACGATCTCGTCGGCCTCGTCGTGGGCGGGGAGGACGAGGACGTTTACGATGCACTGGTTGGGCAGGCGCGAGCGCGGCTTGGGCTCATCGGGCTTGAGGTCGACCGATCCGCCGGTCTTGCTCGTCGCCGCTCGCTTGCCGTTGCCGGAACGGCTGCTGCTGTTGCCGTTGCCCCCGGCGCTGGGGGCGATCGTGCCGACGACGCCCTTGGCGGCACTGACGACGGCGTCGGCGGCTTCGCCGGCGAGGGTCTTCGCCTCGGCGCGCGCCTGGGCCTCTTCGCGCAGTCGTTGCGCGTCACCGAGTTCTTCGATCACGTCGCGCATCGCCTTGCGGACGAACATTTGCCGGCGGTCGTCGAGCCGCCCGCGGTGGCGGTCCTGCTCGGCCATCGCCAGGGCGGGCATCAGCACCTCGTCGTACACCTGCTCCAGCGATTTCTCCTCAAGATATTCCCCCGCAAGCTCGGTGACCTCCTCCTGGTCCATCGCCAGCAGCCGCTGGTACACGCGCTCGGGCGGGGAGAGCACCGGCTCATCCCCCAGCAGCACGTCAAGGAACGCCAGTTGCGGCACGTACTTGCCCAGCACGACGAGGCACACCGTCAGCGGCGTGGCCAGCAGCAGCCCGACCGGACCCCACAAAAACGTCCAGAACACGGCCGACACGATCACGGCGATCGTCGACATCCCGGTGCTCGAGCCGTAGAGCCACGGCTCCATGATGTTGTTGCTGAGCAGCTCGATGACGACGAACATCATCCCCGTTGCGATGAACGGTCCGAATCCGTGATACGCGGCAAACGACACGGCGATCGGGAACACCGCCGCGATCCACGGGCCGATGTAAGGGATAAAGCGGAGGATCGCGCACAGCAGCCCCCACAGCACGAGGCTGGGGAAATTGCCGGGGTCGCCGGCTTTTTCGTCGCCGGCGAACAACCCGATCAGCCACAAGCCGATGGCGATCGCGATGCCATACGTTCCGTTGACGATCGCCTGCGCCATCAAATAGCGGCTGATGCGCGAGGCGGCGTCGTCAAGGGCGCTCGTGGTGATCTGTAGCTGCCCCTGGCCGACGAGGCGGATGAGCCGGTCGCGCAGATCTTCTCGCTGGAGAAGGACGAAGATCACGAAAACGATCACCAGTCCCAGTGTTCCCAGCGGCGCCATGAACTGACCCAGGTAGCCCGCCATTTCAGCAAGCGGGGAGGACTCCTGGGGTATCTGTTGCACGGGCAGCGGGTTGTTTTTCGTGAACCGGGCGAGCCCTTCATCACGATCGGCCGGCGCGGGCGTAAGCTCCGGGGGCGGCGCGCCCGCGACGGCTTCGAGCACCGCCTGTGTTGTCGCCGGCTGAGTGGAGGGATCCTTGGCGAACTCTTCCTTGATGCCTTCAACGGCTCGGGAGACCTTGTCGCCCACGCCGTCGCCCCCACCCCCGGAACCGCGGATGGAAGCGATTTTGTAGACGATGTTCTTTTGGTAGTCCGTTACGTTGTCGGCCAGCGAAAGCACCTGCTGGCCCACGACGTAACCGAGCATGACGATCAGCGTGACCGTTAAGAGCATGACGGCCAGCACGGATCCGATGCGCCCGAGTCCCCACCGCTCCAACCGGCGCACGACCGGCGCGAGCAGGAAGCTGACGAGCACCGCCAGCGCCACCGGGATCAACACGTCCTGCATGAACCACAGGGCCGCAACGACCACGCAGATCGAGGCCATGACGACCAGCCGGCTGCCTCGGGGTGCGATGACGTTGCTGCGGGCCATGGACCTCCGGTGCGCAAAGCGGGCGTGGGGCGATAAAACGCCCTCGCGCGGTGCCGGGCGAGAGTCTAACGCACTGCGGTTCGGTCGGGGAGCGGGCAAATCGGCGCGGGGCGGAGATGTCCGATAACCGTTTGACTCACTCCACGCCGCAGACGCTGCCGATATGCGGAATGATGAACCCCCTTTCTTTCCGACTCACCGCGGCGCTGGTTGCACTCACGTTTGCAGGATTCGCCTCCGCCCAGACCACCCAGCCCGGTGCCGGGCCGGCGTCGGCCGGGCCGGCGTCGTGGGCGACGGTGGTCGAGCAGGTGGCGAAGGCGACCGAGCAGGGCAATGTGCCGCAGGTCGTGGCGTCGCTGGCGCGGGATGCGCAGGTGCGCTCGTTCGAGAGTCATGAACCCGCCGCCGCGCGCACGCTCATCGACGCCGCTGCCGAGTGGAAGCTGCTCGGGGCGCACGCCTATGCGTTCCCGCCCGTCTCGCTCGCCGGCGACATTGCCGCCGACGTCAAGCGATCGGACCTCGTCCCCGAAGCCGCCAAGCGCAAGATCGTCCCCTTCGACGAGGCCGAGGAAGCGCGGGCGAACACGACGGCCGCCGACTGGGTCGCCCAGACCCTCGCCGCCCAGCGCGATCAGCCCGTGGGCGTCGCCGTCTTCTGGAACACGCGCACCAACCGCCCGATGTTCGTGCTCATGAAGGGCCAACCAGGCGGCGAATCATACGACGTCAAGCTCGCCGTCTACGGCGATCCCATGGCCCGGAGGAAGTAAGGATGAAGGCGGAAGGATGAAGGAATGCGGGGAGATCGACGCGCTCCTTTTTCGTCCTTCATCCTTCCGCCTTCATCCTTGGACTTGTATCCTGCGGCCCATGCATCGTCACGTCCTTGCGATTGCGGTTTTCCTGCTGGCCTTCACCTCCCACGCGCTCGCCTGGAGCACGACGGAGCACGTGCAGCTCACGCGCATCGCCGCGAACCGGTTGATCGCCGACCCTTCTACCCCGCCGGCGATGAAACAGTGGCTGGAGCAGAACACCCCCGGCCCGGGCGACCTCGCCGCCGAGCGGGCGTACCTGCTGAACGCGCGCATCGGGATCGTCCCGCGCGCCGTGGACGGGTTGCCGTACTGGTCGGTCATGCCCGACCTGATGATCAACCTTGAGCCGGGCAAGAAGGTCCAGCCGTACGGCGTTCCCGAGCGGCTGCTGCACTACATCGACCTCGAATTCTTCATCCCCGACGAAACCAAGCGCGACTACCGCCACGACCTCACCGGCAAGCCCATGCTGGCCGACATTCCGCGCGACATGACCGACCCGCGCTACCAGCGCGCCGGGATGCTGCCGTTCCGTGTCGAGGAGTGCTACCACAAGCTGGTCAAGTCGATCCGCGCCGGCCGGCTGAGCGACCAGCCCGGCCAATTCCCGCGCGACGAGCACGCGGCGAAGTGGGCCGGCTACCTCGCCCATTACGTCGCCGACAACACCCAGCCGCACCACGCGACGATCGACTACCAGAGCCAGACGTACTTCGCCGACAAGCGCAACGCGCCCAAGATCCACTTCGAGATGGAGTACCGCCTTGTTGACGACGAACTCGCCGACTATCCGGAAACGCGCGAGCTGTACTGGCAAGCCTTTGAAGCCGCGCTGAAGTCGGTCAATGATCCGGTAGAAACCGACGACCTTTGGCAGGCCACGTGCGAAGTGTCGCTGCGGAGCTACGACGCCTTGCCGCTGATCGGTTCCGCCGCCATGCACGCCGCAAAGCAGGCCGGCACCCCCGACAAGCCGCAGGGTTCCGCGGCGGAGAAGTTCGACACCGAAGCGTTCTTCCGCTTCATGGGAAGCTACCTGGGCCGTGAGATGAGCGTCGCCGAAATGAAAGCCCATCAGCAGGCGTGGGCGGTAAAGCGAATCGAAAAGCTGTGGCGGCAGGCGTGGGACGAAGCC
Source organism: Tepidisphaerales bacterium (assembly GCA_038233535.1). GTDB lineage: Bacteria > Planctomycetota > Phycisphaerae > Tepidisphaerales > Tepidisphaeraceae > DASYWJ01. The sequence continues at coordinate 5,414 of JBBSLV010000272.1, forward strand.
CACATGCCCAAATGACGAAACCAGAATGACGAATCCCAGAATGACCAATCAATGACGAATGACCAGGCTCGAATGAAGCAATGAAAACGAGCTGCGTCCCAGTTCTACCGCCCCTTGCCATAGCTGTTTAAGTTCTGGTGCTGCCATGACTGCCTCCTATGGCGAGATAACGGACCGACGTTCAATGGCCGGGCGGGCAGGCGGCCACGTTACGATTTACGTAACACTTCACCCCTCTGCAACGTTTTCCACCGGCAGCGGCGGCAGCGTGCCGGTTTTTAGCAGCGTGCGCAACGCCTCGGCGATCGTCGCCGTCGGGTCGTGGCCACGCAAACGCAGCGTGCGATACACGCTCATCA
>JBBSLV010000273.1:0-5748 GCA_038233535.1 Tepidisphaerales bacterium
CTACGTCGAGGCGGTCAGCCTCTGGCGATTCAACGAGGTTCGCGAGTTGAACGTCCATGACTTTTTCAAAGCGCTGGGCAAACTGGGCGGACACCTCAATCGCAAGCACGACGGCTCCCCGGGATGGCTCGTATTGTGGCGTGGCTGGACCAAACTCCAACTGCTGGTAGCCGGCGCCCAGGGAGCACGACGGCGACAATATGTATAAACTTGAGGCAAGATGCCCATGCCACTTTATTGCGTCGCCGGCGCATCTCCCGCCGGATCACCGACGTAAATCGTTGGACCATCGGGCAGCGCCGCCCGTTCCTTCACTTCCACCGGCTTGCCCGCGAGGATGGCGGCGACCCACTTCGTCACTTGGCCGTCCTCAATGTAGCGGTACAGGTCCGTGCCGGGGCAGCTCGTCTGGCGCGGGGCGCGATCGTTGTGGCCGCCCATCAGGAGGGGGTTGATCTCGTACTCGGCGCACAGCCAGGCCGTCAGCTTGACGAGGCTGTCGAGCTGTTTGGGCGTTACGCGCTGCTTCGTGAAGTCGCCCATCAGCTCGACCTGCACCTGGTCTTGCAGCGGATACTTCGTGTTCGTCTCGCCCTCGTAGGCCAGATCGCGACCTTCAAAAATCCGCCCGTCCGGGGCGATGAGGAAGTGGTACGCCAGGTCCGGCCACTTCTTCTCGCGCTGCCCCCAGATCTGCATGTTCTTGACGAACTTGGCGGGGTCGGTCGTCGATTTCTGCACCACGCCGGCGTGGTGGATGGTGATGTACCCGGGCGTGTGCCGGCGCGAATCGGCAATCGGCTGCGGCTCCGAGCCCCACTCCGTCGGCGTGACGACGGGTGGCTTTTCAACGCGCGTCGCGGGCTTCGTGGTCTGGCCGGATGCGAAGGCGGTGAAGCCGAGAAGGACGCAGGTCAGGGCATATCGCATGAAATCTCGCGGGTTAGTCGAAGACGCGCTTCGCGAAGCAGAACGCACGGTCGCGGCGCTCCGAATAGTTCGGAGCCGACGGATCGAGGCTGCTGATGGTGACGACGGGGCTTGTCGCCTCCAGAAAGTCGTTGTTGCCGAGATAAATGCCGGTGTGGTTGATCGTCCCGCGCCGGCCGAGGAAGAACAGCACGTCGCCGCGGCGCAGGCTCGAGCGGTGCCAGCGCGTGGCGACCAGCTTGCCGGTCAGCGCCTGCTGGTCGGCGTCGCGGGGAAGCCGTACGCCCTGCGAGCGGAACGCCGTATAAACGAGGCCGGAGCAGTCGACCCCGTCGGTCGTCATCCCGCCCCAGACGTACTTCGTGCCCATCAGCTTCGACGCCGCACCGATGGCGCCTTCGATGCGATCATCGACGACCGCGGCGCGCGGCGGGTTCATCGCGGCGTCGAACTGCTCGCCCGTCATCCGCTCCAGCGCGTCGCCTGACACGTACCCGACGTACCCATCGGCGGCGTGACACAGGAAGTGGGCGTCGTCGGCGGGGGCGAGGAGGAACAACCCGTCGCCGTTAAGCGCCTCGGTCAGCGTTTCGCGCGGACCGGTCGGTTTGGAGTGAATGAACGCGCGGTCGGCACGAACGACGGCGTACTGGTTTTCCCCGAGCATGCGCGAGGGCATCACGCTAAGCACATCGCGCACGTTCAAAAAACCCAGGTGGTTAAGGAACTCGACGAGCGAACGGCGGTGCTCCTCGAACTCAACGTGCCCGAAAAGCGCGATGCCCCCGTCGCGATCCGGCAGGGCAGTGAGGTCGATGGCGAACGTGCGCGGATCTTCAACAAACTCGCGCTTGAACAGCTCGATGTAGAGCGGCAGCCGCGCTGGATCACCCTTCAGTGACGGCTCAACTTGGCGGATTACATTTTCGTAGAATTGGCGGGTCCGCTCTTGCGAAGACCCGCCCATCGTCACGCCGCGGCGGATCTCGGCGGGGTTGTCGGGGGGGTTGTCGGCGGGGTTGGTCGTGGGTGGCGCGGCGTCGGCTTGCTGTGCGACGGCGACGTGCGAAATCGATGCAAAGGCGAGCAGCAATGATGCGATCTGGTGTGTCATAGCGTCTGTAAAAACCGTATCAGAACAGCTCGCGCTTGGCCAAGAGCCCGAAGATGCCGCCGGTGTGGAGGAACAGGGGCGTCGCGTCGGGCCGAACACCGCCTTTGCCGATGGTGTCGATCGCGCCGGTCATTGCCTTGGCGGTGTACGTCGGGTCGAGACCGATGCCTTCCTGACGCGCCACCAGTCGAATGGTTTCAATCGCGGCGGGGTAGGAAATCGCATAGCCCTCGCCGATAAACCCGTCGATCAGCTTGATTGGCGTCTGCGCTTCGGTCACGTCCAGCCCGAACAGCGCGACGGTCTTGCGCTCCAGCTCGCGCAGGTTCTGCTGAAAGAATTCGACGCTGTCGCTCACCGGCACGCCAACGACGCGCCATTTGTCCAGGCGAAACATCGCCTTCCCGAGCATCAGCCCCACGTGCGTCCCGGCCGAGCTGACGGCGCTGAAAATGTCGATGACCGAGTCGCGGCCAAGCTGCTCGGCCAACTCCGACACGCACCGGATGTACCCCCAGCACCCCAGCGGCACCGATGCGCCGACCGGGAAGAAGTAAGGCGTTCGCCCGGCTGCGCGCTCGGTTGTCATGGCGGCGTCGATCAGCTCTTTCTTGCGGACATTGTATTCCTCGACCGGATGCAGCGAGATTTCGGCGCCAAAGAGGTGGTCGAGGAACAAATTCCCCTCGCGCGGCGGGTCGACGTCCGGACTTCGCAGGATCAGCCGAACCTTCAACCCCAGCCGCGCCCCGATCGCGGCCGTCGCGCGGCAATGATTCGACTGAAACCCCCCGTGTGTCACCAGCGTGTCGGCCCCGCAGTTCACGGCGTCGGCGACGACGTATTCGAGCTTGCGCACCTTGTTGCCGCTCGTCTCCAGCCCGGTCAGATCGTCGCGCTTCATGAGAAAACGCGGGATGCCCAGATGGGCGGCGAGGTTCTTCAGCTCAACGATCGGCGTCGGGAGTTGCGCCAGTTCCAGTCGCGTCGGTTCCTTCGAATGCATGAATGGGTAGATACACGCGGGGGAGGGGTTTGTCATCGACGCACGATGCTCAATCCGTGGTGAACCAGCAAGACACCAAGAGCACCGAGCGATTCTCTGAAGTTCCACATCCAACTCGCGCAGTTGAGGGATGCAGCGCGGAACAAAACCGCTTGGTGATCTTCGTGTCTTGGTGGTTCCATTGCGTGATCGTCGCGCCGCGCCCGTTCGCAAATTGACCTCCCCCCACCCCCCGGCTATTATCGCGCCGCTACGCCCCGACGAGCGGACGCACGTCCGACATTGCATTTTCCGCGGGGTTTCGCTCATCGTTTTTCGCGAACGGCGCGGGTCACGGACCGACGACCGCGACGTCCGCTGCCCGAGGTGTCATGAGTCAGGCCGTCTCCAATCCCCCAAAAGCTCCCGGCGGACTCGAAGGCGTCGTTGCCGCCAAGAGCGAAATCTGCTTCATCGACGGCACCGCCGGGCGATTGGTCTATCGCGGGTACGAGATCGGCGACCTCGTCGAGAACGCGAGCTTCGAAGAGACGGCCTACCTGCTGTGGGACGGCGAGCTGCCGACGAAGGGTGAGCTTGAGCAGTTGAAGAAGGATCTGGGCGCCGGGGCGACGCTCCCGCCGCACGTGATCGCGATCCTCAAGGCGCTGCCGGCTGAGACGCAGCCGATGGATGCGCTGCGCACGGCCGCCAGCGCGCTGGGCGCCACCGATCCGGACCTGCGCAGCAACGAGCCCGACGCCAATCGCCGCAAAGCGATCCGCCTGACGGCGCAGTTCCCCACGATCGTCACCGCGTTCCACCGTTTGCGCAACGGGCAGCAGCCGGTCGATCCCGATCCATCGCTCTCCATCGCGGGCAACTTCCTGTACATGCTCAACGGCAAGCGCCCGCACGACACGCTCGTGCGCGTGATGGACGCGGCGTTGGTGCTGCACGCCGAGCACGGGATGAACGCCAGCACGTTCACCGCCCGTGTAACGGCCGCGACGCTCGCGGACCTCCACGGTTCCGTCACCGCCGCCCTGGGCGCATTGAAAGGCCCGCTGCACGGCGGGGCGAATCAGGACGTGATGGAGCTCCTGCTCGAGTGCGAAACACCCGAGGCCGCGGAAACCAAAGTCCGCGACATGCTGAACAACAAGCAGAAGGTTCCCGGCTTCGGCCATCGCGTGTACCGCACGCTCGATCCGCGTGCCACGTTCCTCCGCAAGATGAGCAAACAGCTCGGCGAGGCCGCGGGCAACCCGAAGTGGTATGAGATGAGCGAGCGGATCATGCCCGTCGCCATGGAGCTGAAGGGGCTGAACCCCAACGTCGATTTCTTCAGCGCAAGCGCCTACTACACGATGGAGATTCCGCTCGATTTATTCACGCCGATCTTCGGCATCGCCCGCGTGACCGGGTGGTGCGCCCACGTGATGGAGCAGCACAGGAACAACCGCATTATCCGCCCGACCGACGATTACGTGGGCCCATTCGGCAAGAAGGTCATGCCGATGGAGCAGCGGTAGGAAGATGGCATGAGCGCGCCAAGCTTCGCAATCAGATCAAGAAGGCACTGCGGGCGGAACACGGCTTCTACGCCGTGGTCGCCGCGACGTGCTTGGCGATACAGTTTCCGTCGTCATCGCACCGGAGCTGAACTTTCGAGATGGGTACGATCATCGCACCGAATTTAACCTGACGGGGCGGGTCCGGCAATCGAACGGTTCACCGTCGACAAAAATGGGGTGGTTGAACCCCTTGGAAGCTCACGCCGCCGCGCGGCGGCCGGTGCGGTTTTTGTCGATGATGGCGAAGAGAATGAGCACGAAGGCGAGCAGCCGCACGGCGTAGTACCAGGTGTTGATCTCGTCCTGCTCGGTGAACGCAAGCAACAGCCAGTTCGCGCCCAGCAGCGAGAAGGCGATGGCGAAGATCACGAACAGCCGGTCGCGCGTCTTGCGCCAGAAGCGCAGGAAGAATACGGTCGCGACGAAGCAGCCCATCACCAGGCCGCCCAGCATGAACTCGTACTGTAAGAGGTCGTTCATCGGCATACTCACTCCGCGTCCCAGATCAGGCCGTAGACCAGCAAGGCGATTCCCACGAGGGCCACGGCGCTGCGCCAGATCTGGAACGACGTGCCCAGAAATCCATCGACATCCGGCAGGACGACGCGGTCGAGGAACAGCAGGATATTGTTGATCGCCAGCCCCACGAAGCAAAGGCTGCTCCACATGAGGAATCGAGCCCGGCTTTGCGCGAAGCCGCGCCACAGCATGTATGCGCACGCCAGGCTCGTCAGCGCGCAGAGGATGTAAACGGTGGCCGCCATGTCAGGGCTTGTCCTTTCGCAACCGGAAGGCATCGGCAAAGGTGCGGAGCTTATCGACGGGCTTGGAGAAGATGAGCGTGATGACCGTGACGCGGCGCTCGGCGTAGTCCTTGGACAACTGGACGACAATGGCGTCGAGTTCGGGGGGATGGGGGGCGTATCGGTAGGCGTCGGGCGCGTCGGCGGTGGGCGCCAGCAGTCCGCGCGACGCCAATTCCCCGAGCTGCCCGATTGCCCACGACGGCTCGATCCGCAACTGCTGCGCCACCTCCTCCGCCGTCCATGCACGGCCGGGGTCGGCCTGCAGGAGAAGCAGCAGCTCGAGATGCACGACGGAGTCGATGCGCTCGAAGATCAGGGCGCGAACGTCTTGAGAGA
>JBBSLV010000274.1:0-5733 GCA_038233535.1 Tepidisphaerales bacterium
CACTCCCGGCGGCTGCTCGCGATCGCGCGGGCGATCATCGGCACCCGAGCAAGTCCGGAAGACGTCGTCCAACAGGCGATCACCAACCTGTTCCAGCACCGCGAGCGATACGACTGGCACGAGCCGGGCGGGCTGCTGAAGCGGGCGGTGGTCAATGAAGCACTTCGCATCCTGCGTCAGCCGAAGATGTCGATGGTGCAGGACGATCACCCCGGGCGGGGCGACGACGACCCGTCGAGCGGGCTGATCGCGAATGAAACCGTCCGCCGGGTGCGCGGCGCGATTGACAAGCTGCCCGAGCACTACCGCTCGGCGCTGGTGTTGTGCGAGTACGACAACATGCCCTACGCCGAGATTGCCACGACGCTGGGCGCGAGCGTGCCGCAGGTGAAGACCTGGATCTTCCGCGCCCGGCGCCAACTGGCCGAGATGTTGAAGGATTATGCGAATGCGTAGGTGTCCCATGTCCCTATCCGATTCCGATCTTGAGCTGCTCGAGAACCACCTCGACGGTGAGTTGAGCGTCGCCGACGACGAGGCGCTGCGCGACCGCATGAACATCGAGCCGGCGCTGGGTTCGGTGCTGGAGGCGCTGCGCGCCGAGCGCGACGCGCGGCGCGGCGCGTTCGTTTCGATGGAGCCGGACGACGCGGCCGTCGAGCGGTTCAACCGCGCCGCGGCGCGCGAGATTCAGCGCCTCGACCGCGAATCGTTCTGGCGGCGCACGAGCAAGACGTTGCGCGTCGCGTCGGCGGCGGCGGCGTGCCTGGTGATCGGGTTCAGCGTCGGGCGCATCGCCGACAGCGGCGCGCTCGATCGTCAGCCGGGGGACAGCGTCGCGGTCGATCCCAACGCGCGGTTTGTCGAGGTCGTGCTGACCGACGAAGGCGGCCGCGAGCTGGGCGTCCAGCGCTTCGCATCCCACGAACGTGCCCGCGAGTTCGTCAACGACTGCGAACGCATCCGCCGGCAGCAGCAGGCGATCAATGAAAATCCCGTCAACGCGGCGAATCAGGAAGAACAGTTTTGACTGTCTCCCTCTCCCTGAGCACACGGAGAGGGTTCAGGAACGGAGAAACACTCATGCGTAAGTTGCTGCCCGCGTTTGGCGTGCTCGCCCTGATGAGCGCCGCGGCGTCCGCGCAGACGACGCGGCCGGCGCTGGCGCAGCTCGACGCGGAGATGCGCGCGCTTTACGCCGACGTCGCCGCCGGCACCGTTCGCGTGCAGTTGCCCGTGCCGACGCTGGCCCGGCTGATGGGGCCCGATGGGCATCCACTGAGCAAGTGGGCGGAGCTTGTCGACGCCAGCATCTGGAACAGGATTCAGGACCGGGCCGCGACGCGGCCGGCCGACGTGCGCGTCCACGGCGGCCGGGAGCAGCTCGCGCAGGAGCGTGACGCGGCGGCGGAGCCGAAGCGGGCGGAGCCGAAGGCGGGGGAAGAAAAGCCGGGGGAATCGAAAACGGTCGTGTACCTTGACGACGTGTCGGACAAGATGATCGCCGTCCTGCCGCGCGAGGCGGCGGGCCGGGGCGAGTTCGCGGGCATTGTGCTCGACGACGGGGGGCATGTCGCGGTTCCCGCGTACATCAATCGCGACGACGTCGGCGCCCGTCCGCTGCGCGTGACGGCGGGCGACGAGCAGGTCGAGGCGACGTTCGTCGGGTCCGATCGGCAGACGAACGTGACCGTGCTGAAGCTCGCCAGGCCGTTCGGCAAGCCGCTGGTCGTCGCCGACGCCAAGCCTCCGCTTGGGTCGCTCGTGCTGATGCTCACGCCCAGCCGGCGCGGCGCGGCGCTGAAGGTGTGGAACGGGGGGCACGAGGACCATGCCGTCGTTATCGACGTCAGCGGCCGGCTGGTGGGATTCGCCCGGCCGGGGCAGTTGCTCGCGGGCCAGGACGTGCGGTTCGTCGCCGGCGAGATCATCCAGCATGGCAAGGTGAAGCGCGCGCAGCTCGGCGCGTTGATCGGACAGGTGCAACCGAACGATCCGATCCGCCGGCAGGTGGCGCTGCTCGGAATGCGTCCCGCGCTGCGCGTGGCCAAGGTGCTGCCCGACAGCGCCGCCGCTGCCGCCGGGGGACTGAAGGTCGACGACCTGATCCTTTCCCTCGCCGGTGAGCCCATCGAAGACCTCTCCACCTTCGCCGCCGCCATCTCCAGCCATAGCGGGCCGACGGAGCTGAAGCTCATCCGCGACGGGAAGGAGACGAGCGTTACGGTGAACCTGGAGCAGAAGTAACGCGCGACAGCGGCTAATCGCTTGCGCCGGGCGGTGTGCACAACCTGACCCAATGTGCTGCGGCAGTTGTCACCGCGCCGCCAATTGGTAGGGTGTCGCACCCGATGTGGAAGCGATGGACGGCAGCGATTCTTCTCCTGTTGGCAGGGTGCGCAGCGCCATCGGGTTCCCCGACGGCTTCCCCGCCGTTCGGGCCTTCAACGAATCACACGCAAGAATCGCAATCCACCCCTTCCCCGAATGAGCCGCTCAGCCGGCAAGTCGCCCGGGCGTCGGAGAAACTGCATGGCAAGCGGTTCAGCGGGCTGCTTCATTTCGAGAGCGATTCAGATGCCCTGTTCGTCTCAGCTGAGCCGTCGCGGGCGCCGCGCGTCGCCGCGGGCGAGTGGCACACGGGCAAGTCAAGCCTCCTGCTCGCGCCCGGCACACAGCGCTTAACCGTGAAGCTTTCATCGGTGCTCGCCGGGCGAATTTTTCCCGGCGACTGGTCGCTCGTTGGGCTGTACGTATGGTCTGACGAGCCTACCGGCGTGTCGCTGTCGTGCGAGGAGGCCGGCCGGATGATCGCGGCGCGCAAGGTGGCGATCCCGGCGGGGGAGTGGACGGCGGTGATGCTCGACATCGCCGCCTTGCCGGCGGCGCCAACCGGCGAGGTGACGCTTGAGCTGCTGGTCGATCAACCCGCAGGCAACGTTCGCGTCGACGACGTGCTGCTCATCGACAACCGCGAAACGCTCATCGACGCCGCCCCCGACAGTTGGACGATCAAGCGCGCCGGATTGCGCATCACCTGCCAGCGCAAGCTGCGGTTCAACTTTTCCGTCGTGACGCGTGACGGTTCGCCGGCGGGATGGGAGCCCCTGGAGGTGAACGAGCTGCGTGCGCGGTTCACGTCCAGCGGGGAGACGAAAGCGCTGACGGTACATGCCGATGGGCGGTCGCTGTGGGACGGGGCGTATAAGCCGCTGAGCGTCGAGGTGCGCGACGACAAGACGTTCGCCGCGGCGCACCAGGCGCCGGCGGAGATCACCCTGCCGGAGCCGATGGGGCGGGTGAATCGCAACACGCCCGGCGATGCGGACAACGACGGCTATAACGAGCAGCTCGGCGCGTACCAGATAGAAGCGAGCGGGGGACGGCTGGAGCTGACGATCACGCCGCGCTCAACCGTCGTGCCCCGGCCCGTGCTTCAGATCGCGGGAATGCCGCCGGGCAAGGCGCTGATCACGATCGAGGGGCGGCTCGTGGAAAAATCGACGCGGCTCGATGACGGGCAGTTGCTCGTCGAACTCCCCGCACGCATCACGCGGGCAACGCTGGTGACGGTGCGGATTCAGTAGGTTCTTCGTCTGATAAACAGAACCGGTCCCCCGCGCGAATCAGACCGCATCCTCCGCGCATTCGTTAACCCCCGCCCCGCCTCCGACGATGAAGACGGTGTGACGACCTCCCGCAAGGCGGATGTCGTCCGCCGTCATGGAATCTTCGACCCGCGACAAGCTCGAACACAGGAGCGCGAAACGCTCGTGGCCGCGGCGCGCGCCGTGGTATCGGCGGTTCTCCAATCGGTTCGGGCTTCAGGGCAAGCTGGTCATCTGCTTCATGCTGCTGCTCACCATCGCGCTGGGCGCCAGCTCGTACATGTTCCTCAGCCAGAGCAAGAAGCAGCTCGGCGACATGATCGGCGAGCAGGGCCGGCAGATCAGCTCTGCGCTGGCGCTGGCGAGCAAGCCGGCCATGATCACGCGCAACCCCGCGGAGCTGGAGCGGATCGGCCAGGATCTGCTCAAGAGCCGCAACATCGTCTTCGTCGCGTTCACGGACCTGGACAACCGCACGATCGCCCTGGCCAGCCGCGACCCGGACTTCTCGCTCGATACGCGCGCCGGAGGCGTTGGCGGAGGCGCGGTCACGCAGTCGCTCATGCATGTGCGCCCGATGCGCTCGCCGACGCTGGGGGAATACATCGAGGTGGTCGCGCCGATCCTGCATGTCGGCCCGGCCTCGACGGGCTCCGTCCGCGCCGAGGACGTCGCCCACCCCCCGCCGGCCGTGCCGCTGGGGGGCACCAGGCTGCTCGGCTTCGTCACGGTCGGCCTCTCGCAGACGCGCGAGCAGGCGGAGCTGCTGCGGATCAACCTGCTCGTCGTCAGCATCGGGTGCGCTATCGCGATGATCAGCCTCCCGATGGCGTACATCCTCGTGCACCGGATTTTTCAACCGATCCGCCAGCTCGTCGACGCGACCAACACGATCGCCGGCGGCGACCTGGACGCGAGCGTGGCGATTGATCGGCCCGACGTGATCGGCACGCTCGCCCGCTCGTTCAATGAGATGGTCATCCGCGTCCGCCGGCAGCAGGAAGCGCTGGAGGACGCCAACGACAAGCTCGCCCAAGCCAACCGCGACCTGGAGCAGAAGGTCCACCAGCGCACCGCGCAGCTGGAGACGGCCAACAAGCGGCTCAGCAGCGAGATCGCCGAGAAGGAGGACTTCCTCCGCGCCGTCTCGCACGACCTCAACGCGCCGCTGCGCAACATCTCGGGCATGGCCGCGATGCTGCTGATGAAAAACCGCGACAAGTTCGACGAAGACGTGATCCATCGCCTCGAGCGCATCCAGAAGAACGTGCAGGTCGAGACCGATCTGATTGCCGAGCTGCTCGAGTTGTCGCGGATCAAGACGCGCCGGCAGCGCATCGAGCCGATCGACGTTGGCGCGATGGTGCACGAGCTGGGCGGAATGTTCGAGAACGACCTGAAGACGCGGAACATCGCGCTGGTCGTCGACAGCGCCATCCCCGTGCTCAACTGCGAGCGGGCGCGGATGCGGCAGGTGTTCCAGAACCTGATCGACAACGCCATCAAGTACATGGGCGACGGCCCGAATCGACGCATCCACGTCGGGTGCAGGGTGTGGGCGACCGAGGCGGAGTTCTACGTGAGCGACACGGGGATCGGCATCGACCCCGAGGACATCGACAAGGTTTTCTTCGTCTTCCGCCGGGGGAAAAACTGCGGCGCCAACACGTCGGGCAAGGGCGTGGGATTGGCGAGCGTCAAGAGCATCATTGAAACGTACAACGGGCGGATCTGGGTCGAGAGCCAGTTGGGGGTGGGCACGACGTTCCGCTTCACGATCAACGGCAAGTACGTCCCGCAGTGCGCCACGGCGCTGGCCAACAGCGCCGCGACCGAGCGGTCGGCGGGCGCTGCGGGCCGGGCGTGGCGACAGGTCCAACAGCACGGGTAAGCGTGAGGTGACTCCCATGGTAACGATCAGGCATGACGAACCGTTCTCCGACGCCGCGCGACGGCTGATGATCACGCGCAACGATCAGCCGATCACCATCCTGCTCGTGGATGACGATCCGGACTGCCGCATGCTCATCCGCGACGCCATCGCCGAGTGCAAGGTCAGCAACGACGTGCACGAGGTGTGCAACGGGCGCGAAGCGCTGGAGTTCCTGCACCGCCGCGGCAAGTA
>JBBSLV010000275.1:0-5630 GCA_038233535.1 Tepidisphaerales bacterium
CATCCCGCCGTTTCGCTTCTCGTTGATCTCCACCTCGACGTCCTGGAACATCGAGTTCGGCGTCGTCGGGATGCGGTCCGGCACCTCGACGGGCGGCGGCGTCGGCGCGACGTCGACGGGCTCCGACGGCACAACCACCGCGGCTCTGCGCAGCGCCTCGGCCTCCTGTTCGGCCAGGTCGACCACCCGCCGCACCTCCTGGCTGCCGCTGCTTTGGCCCTTCGCGTGCGAGACGATCGCCTCGTATTTCTGCCGCGCCTCCGCCAGCCGACTTGGGTCGGCCTTGAGCGCGTTGGCCTCCTCCATCATCTTCAAGAGGACGCCCAGGTTCTCCTCGTCCCACGCCGTCTGAGTCGACGCCGGCGGCTCGTCGGCTGATTTTGCAATTGTTCCCGTGCCGATGGGCTTCGGGTTGAATGCGAGGATCAGGTCGCACGCGATGTACACGGCCAGGGCGGCGACCCCGACGAAGAACGGCGTGCCGAATGTGATCATCCGTCCGCGGCGCGACGGCATGTTCGGGGCGCGGAACGGGATCAATTGTTCATCACTGAACGATTTCGTGCGCGCCCGGCTCGACGTCGCCCCTTTGACGCAGTCGCGGCAGGTCAGGTGGCCGCGGTCTTCGACGAGCTTCGACGGGTCCGTCGGCCTGCCGCAGACTTCGCATTCCCCGCCGAGCGACGGCGGGTCATCGGGCGACGTCTGCACGGAACCGGATGTAATCCGCGTCGCGGTCATCGACCCGCCGAGCGACCCGCTCAACGACCCGGCGGACGGGTCGCCCCCCGACTGCCCCGCGTCTTTGCGGCTCTTGAGGCGCATAGCGGTGCCGCACGCGATGCACGTGACGATCTGTCCCGTCACGATCTGCCCCGTCGGGTTCGGCGGGATCTCTACGTTCTCGCCGCAGTTCGGACATCGGATGATCTTGGCCATATCGCATAACCCCCGCTGACGGGCCCGACCCTTACTCCTGCACATACGGGAAGACGCCGCTCAGGCTCACGGGTTCCCATCTTATATCAGAACAAGGGACGGGACACGCGGCGCCGAGCCGGGCGGCGTGTGTCACAGCAGGGTCTTTTATTTCCAGGTTCTGGCGTGATGGGATTCGACAGGGGATGATGCGGCAGTACCCGCCGCGCGGGTGGCTGGGCTGCAACTCAAGGGAGGTCACGGATGACCGCGGTGTCGACGCGGCGCTGCAGTGGGGTCGGGACCGGGACCGACCGATGGACAAACGTCGCCGCTGCCCTGCGTCACTACGGCGTCAAGGTCTCCAAGGCACTTCGCCTCATCGGGATGCCCGACAACTAAAAGACGGCGGCAGTTACGCCATCCTCAATTGCTTGATTGCCCCGTTGTGATCCATACACTTACCTAACGATCGAGCTGAAGGGAAACTCCCGCCGGTGCCGATAAAGCTTCGGAAGACCGGGTTCAGGCGGGATGCGGAGGAGGGAATGGATGGCCGTCAAACGATTTACCAGTGACGAGAACGACCCGGAGGAACCCGTTGCCGTGAACGGGAACGGCGTCTCGGGCAACGGTGCGAACGGTCATGGGCCCGGGCTGTCGGCGCTGGCCGGCGGGGAGGACAGCGCCAACCTGCACGAGATCGCGGGGACGCGATACCTCAACTACGCGCTGTCGGTCATCACCAGCCGCGCCTTGCCTGACGTGCGCGATGGGATGAAGCCGGTGCATCGCCGGATCATTTACACGATGTGGCAGAACGGGTTGCGCGCCGACGTGAAGCACCGCAAGTGCGCCACGGTCGTGGGCGACGTCATGGGCCGTTATCACCCGCACGGCGACGGCTCGATCTACGAGGCGCTCGTGCGCATGGCGCAGCCGTTCATGATGCGGGCGACGCTGATCGACGGCAGCGGAAACTTCGGCTCGATGGATGGCGATCCCGCCGCCGCCATGCGGTACACCGAGTGCCGGCTCACACCGATCGCCGCCGAGACGATCCTGGAGATCGGCCAGGGCACGGTCCACTTCCGCCCGAACTACGACGGCACGCGGGAAGAGCCGGTCGTGCTGCCGAGCAAGGCGCCGAACCTGCTGGTGAACGGGTCGACGGGCATCGCCGTGGGCATGGCGACGAACATCCCGCCGCACAACCTCGGCGAGGTGTGCGCGGCCCTGTTGAAGTTGATCGAGGATCCGGAGATCAAGGAATATCAGCTCGTCGCCAACGACGCCGTGCGCGGGCCCGACTTTCCGACCGGCGCGCAGGTGCTGAACACGCGCGACGAGCTGCGCGAGATCTACAAGACCGGCCAGGGCGCGATCCGCATGCGCGCGACGTGGGAAAAGGGCGCAGCCACCCGGGCGGCGCAGGTGCTGTACATCACGAGCATCCCCTACGGCGTGAACAAAGCCGAGCTGGTCGAAGCGATCGCGCAGATCGTCATCGGGCGGAAGATGCCGCTGCTCCTGGACGTGAAGGACATCAGCACGGACGACGTGCGCATCGAGTTGCAGCTGCGGAAAGATGCCGAGATCGACAAAGTGATGGCGTTTTTGTTCAAGCACACGCTGTTGCAGACGAGCTTCAACGTCAACCTGACCTGCCTGATCCCGACGGAAAACCCCGAGGTTTGCAAGCCCGAGCGGCTGGGCCTCAAGCCCATTCTCTGGCACTTTCTGCACTTCCGCCTGGAAGTGGTGACCAAGCGTCTGACGCACGAGCTCGAGCAGCTTCGAAAGCGCATTCATACGCTCGAAGGATTCGCGTTCGCATTCGACATTCTCGACGACCTGATCAAGATTATCCGCGGCAGCGACGGCAAGGCCGACGCGGCGGCGCGAATCCTGAAGAAGTACGGCGTCGCGCCGCACGGCCCGCGCAAACCGAAGGATGACGGCCTCGACCCCGACCAGGTCGACGACATCCTCGAACTAAAGCTGTATCGACTGGCCCGGCTCGAGATCAACCTCATTCGCGACGAGCTGGCCGAGCGGAACAAGCGCGCCAAGGAGATTCGCCGCCTGCTCGACGAGGAAGACGCCCAGGGCCGCTGGACCATCGTGAAGCAGGAGATCGAGGAGCTGGCGCGAACGTTCGGCAAGGAGCCGAAGAACAAGCGGCGGACGCTGATCGAGGCGGCGGAGAACGAGGTGGAATACACGGCGGAGGATTTCATCGTCGCCGAGGACAACCACGTGCTCGTCACCGCCGACGGGTGGGTCAAGCGGCAGAAGGAAATAAACCCCCAGACGACGCGCCTGCGCGAGGGGGATCGCGTTCTCTCGCTGGTGGCGGGGAGCACCCGCGCGACGATCGTGTTCTTCAGCAACTACGGGACGGCGTACACCGCGCGCATCATCGACCTCCCCGCCACCACCGGCTACGGGGAGCCGATCCAGAAGCTGTTCAAGCTGAAGGACGGCGAACGCATCGTCGCGGCGATATCGACGGACGACCGGTTGCTGCCGCCAAAGACGACCGCGATAGACGAGAAGAAGCCCGACGCCGCGCCGAAGGTGCACGGCTTGGCGGTGACGAGCGACGGGTACGCGCTGCGGTTCGGGCTCGAACCGTTCCGCGACGTCTCGACGCGCTCGGGCCGGCGCTACGCCCGCCCGGTCGAGGGCGCCGAAGTCACGCTCGCGGCCGTCGTCGGCGGCAAGGAAACGGTGATCGCCGCCAGTCAGAACCGGCGGGTGCTGCTGTGCAGCGCCGACGAGATCAACTTCCTCGGCGGCGCCGGCAAGGGCGTGCTGCTCATCAAGCTGGAAAAGGCCGACCGGCTGCTCGCGGCCATCATCGCCAACGACGACCGCGACACGCTCACCGTCAAGACCAGCATGGGCGGCGAGCAGCGCCTGAACACGGGTCGGTACAAAGTCACCGGCCGCGGGGGGCGAGGGCATGAGTTCGTCAGTCGTGGGCAGATCGTGGAGGTCGTGTATGAACCCGTGACGGCTCCGGCGGCGCTGTGAACTTGCTATGATGGCTGGTGGAGGTTTGCTATGTCACGACTGAACGAGATTGCCGAGCAGCTGAGTCCGGCCGAGATCAGCGAAGTCGAAACCTACGCCGAATCACTGGCGGCCCGTCACCGGGACAGGACCGCATCTACCGAGCCTGCCGGTCCGAACCGCATCGATCTCGATGGCTTGGACGGCCTACTGACGCGGGTGAACGACGACATGCCCTGGCCTGAAATCAAGAAACGCCTCAGGAATGACTTTGCCGACGCCGCCGACGACTGATTCACAATGTTCCTGCTCGACGCCAACATTTGGATGCAGCTCGCGCGATCGCGTCAGCACGTCGAGGAGGTTCGTGCGTTCCTTGGTGTTGTGCCTTACACGTGTTTGTTCGTCACCGATTTCGCGGTCAATTCAATCGCGCTGAACTTCGAGCGACGAGACCAACTTAACGAACTGCCGGCTTTCCTCGAGATGAGCACCATCGGCACTGATATCGCGATCCTCCGGCTCGACATTCGGGGAATTTGCCGCGCGGTCAAAGCCGCCGGCGAACTCGGCATCGACTACGACGACGCTTATCAATACGTCGCCGCCGAACTGCACAACCTGAAGCTCGTCAGCCTCGACGCCGACTTCGATCGCACACCGAACGGCCGGCTCACGCCCGCGACCGCGTTGCAGTTGTTCAAGGAAGAACCCAAAGCATGACCGCCACCGCAACCTACAACGCAAGCAGCATCACCGTCCTCGAAGGCCTGGATCCCGTGCGCAAGCGCCCGGGCATGTACATCGGCGGCACGGGGGCCGCGGGGCTGCACCACCTCGTCTGGGAAATCTTCGACAACTCCGTCGACGAGGCCATGAATGGTCATGCCGACGAGATCGAGGTGACGCTGCACAAGGACGGCGCCAGCGTGTCCGTGCGCGACAATGGCCGGGGCATTCCGGTCGACAACCACCCGACGCACAAGAAACCGGCGATCGAGATCATCCTCTGCACGCTGCACGCCGGCGGGAAGTTCGACAACGGCTCGGCGGGCAACTACAAAACCTGCGGGGGGTTGCACGGCGTCGGCGCGTCGGTCGTCAACGCGCTCTCGAAGAAGCTCGTCGCGACCGTCCGGCGCGACGGCGGCGAGTGGCAGATGGAGTTCAGCCAGGGCAAGCCCACCGGAAAGATCAAGAAGCTCGGCCCCGCCCGCGGCAGCGGCACGTCCATCTACTTCCACCCGGACCCGCAGATCTTCCCGCGCACGGAGTTCAATCCCGACACGATCCGCGAGCGCCTGGAGGTCGCCAGCTACATCCACAAGGGGCTGAAGGTCACCTGGATCGACGAAGTGAACGGCAAGAAGGAAGTCTTCCACCACCAGGACGGAATCCTCGCTTTTCTCACGAAGATCCTCGCCGACAAGCCCGCCAAGCCTGTCCACGAGCAGCCGTTCGTGCTCGAGAAGCAGAACGGGATTCGCATCGAGATGTGCTTCAGTTGGACGGAGAGCACCGAGGAGTTGCTCAAGAGCTACGTCAACGGCATTCCCACGGGCAGCGGCGGCACGCACGAGAACGGGCTGCGCGCGGGCGTGCTCAAGGCGATCCGCAACTACATCGAAACGCACAACCTCACCCCGCGCGGCGTGACGCTGGCGGCGGAAGACATCCGCGAGGGTGTCATTGGC
>JBBSLV010000276.1:0-5628 GCA_038233535.1 Tepidisphaerales bacterium
AAACATGACCTCCGCCCCAGCGAGTGCGCGCTTGCGCAGGGTGTGTGTCGCTTTGGCGGGCGTGCATGGAAAATCTAATCTGCCCACGAATCTCACGAATCTTTTGATTCGTGTAGATTCGTGAGAATCGTGGGCAACCTCTTGTCATCTTCTGGTCTTCGCGCCGGATCGTCACCGCAGGTGCCGCCACGAGGTCACAGACCGCGACCGCCGCAACGGTGCCGCGCGCGCCTTCCCCTGCGCGCGTTTGCGCGCCGCCACTGTCCCGCGGGTCAAGGATCCCGCCCCGCCGCGCCCGCGCGGGCGCCCGCGTGAAACCCTTGCCATCCCACCGCTTGCACCGCTATAGTCGCCCCCACCCCCGGCCCGCTGTCTTGCGCAGCGGGTCGAGTCAATCAGAGTTATGCGGCTAAGGGCAGCGCCCAATGACACCGGAAGAGGCACGAGCGGTCGTCCGCGCGGCGACATGGGACGACGGCGGTACCTTCACTGTGCTGCGACTCGGAGAGGACCCCGGCAGGGAACGTGTGCACGAGTTGCGGCTTGCCCTTCGAGTTCTGTGGCGACACTGGAAGTCGCACGACGCACTGCCATTCGAGATCGCACAGGCGGCCGCGATGATCCTGCACTTCCGATCGGAGTGCGAGCGAAACCTAAGGGACAACAGATCGACGCTTCGCGACGGGCTCCCATCAGAGCTGGACGACGTGGCGCAAGGAGCCTTTGAACTCTTAAGCGGGCGCGACGCGGAGCGCGATACCGTGCGGCGACCAGACCTCGGCGAATAGCCGCATAACCAGCCGTTGCAGCGGACCGGGCGGGCGTCCCGGTCCTCGTGGTTCGAGAGGTGGTCGGTGCCCGCCCGGCCGCTGAACGTCGGTCCGTTATCCGCTCTGGGCGCTGGCACCTATGCGCACCATCAATGCCCCGTATGCCCGAACCCGCCTTGGCCGCGCGGGGTTTCATCCGCCGGCAGTCGCCTTTCGAATCTCCTCGATCGGAATCTTCGGCGTGCGGTCCATGTACAACAGCCCGTTCGCTTCCTGGTACGTGTCGGAGAACTGCGTGTAGCAGAAGCCGGCGAACAGCGGGATCGCGCGGACGGCGCGGAGCAAATCGGCGTACTGCTGGTTGAACTGCTCGGCCGAGCCGGCGCGGCGGTAGCCCCACGTGGTCTGCGTGTTCTTGTGGTACGCGATGCCGCCAAACTCCGTGAGCATCACGGGCTTGTCGGTCGGGTCCATGTCCTCCAGCAGCAGTTGGCGGTGGCCGGGACGCTCGCTGGCGTAGAGCGTGTTGAGATTCTCATCGTTGCGCGCGTAGCGCTCGACCATGCGCTGCGGATTCCCGTCATAGTCGTGGATGGCGACGATGTCGCTGACGACCATCTCCCACCCATCGTTGCCGATGACCGGGCGCGTGGGATCGAGCGATTTCGTGAGGTGGTACACGCCGCGGACGAACTCGCGCTGCTGCTTCACTTCCGGCAGGTCGGGCACGCCCCACGACTCGTTGAATGGAACCCACGCGACGATGCATGGGTGGCTGATGTCGCGCTCGATCGCTTTGGTCCACTCGCGCGTCAGCCGCTTCACCGTTTGGTCGTTGAACGTGTACGGGCTGGGCATTTCCTCCCACACGAGGAGCCCCAGATGGTCGGCCCAGTAGAGGAAGCGCGGATCTTCGATCTTCTGATGCTTGCGGACACCGTTGAAACCCATTTCTTTGACCAGCTCGACGTCGCGGCGCAGCGCGCCGTCGTCCGGCGCGGTCAGGCCGCTTTCTTTCCAGTAGCCCTGGTCGAGGACGAGCTGGAGGATCATGGGACGAGCGTTGAGGATGAACTTGTCATGCTGGGCCGCGACCTGCCGCATGGCGGTGTAGCTGGCGACGGTGTCGATCACCTTGCCGTCGTCGTCCTGAAGCTCGAGTTCCGCCTCGATCAGGTTCGGCGCCCACGGCCACCAGAGAAAGTCGTTGCGGTAGTCCTCGATGCCCGGGTCTGGAAGCAGAATCTTCCGCCGCAGCTCGTGGCCGGTGAATGAATAGAGATCCTCTGCGATCACGCGGCCCTTGTTGCGCAGGCGCACCATCAGCCGCAGGCCTTCCCGCTTTGGCCCGTCGAGACGAACGGTCAGGTCGAACTCCCACCGTTGCAGGTTCGGCGTCCAGCGGATCGACTTGATGTGTGTCGCGGGGACGACCTCCAGCCACACCGTTTGCCAGATCCCGGTGGTGCGGGGATACCAGATCGAGTGGGGTTCCAGCAGCCAGTCCTGCTTGCCGCGCGGCTTGGACAGATCCTGCGCATCGTCGTGCGCGCGGACGACGACCGTCTGCTTCCCGCGCCCTTTCAGCACATCGGTGATGTCGGCAGAGAACGGCGTGTACCCGCCTTCGTGCGTGGCGACGAGCTGATCGTTCACCCACACGGCCGCGGCGTAGTCAACGGCGCCGAAGTGCAGGATGACGCGCTCGTCGCGCCCGAACCTTGGCGTGTCGATTGATCGGCGGTACCAGACCGCGTCGTAGAAGCCCGTGTCGTTCACGCCGCTCAGAACCGTTTCGGGCGCGTAGGGAACGATAATCCGCTTGTTGAACTTCACCCCGGCGGGGGAGGTCAGCCGCGCGTCTTTGTCGATGGCGAACTCCCACTCGCCGTTGAGCGGCGTCCAGTTGTCGCGCTGGAGTTGCGGGCGCGGATACCCGCGCGTGCCGCCGGGGATTGTTTTTTCATTCGTGTTTCGCGTGCGTTTCATACACCTCTCCGTGGGTGGGGAGACTGTAGCGGCAGGCGGTTCGCGCGGAAACGCCGGATCGGCGGGCATCGGTGCCATGGCCGGTGCCGGTGCGGGTTGTCATTTCAAGAGCGTGTGAATTTTTAGTGACGTGGGCACCCTGCTGTTTGATCTTCGGCACGCAATACGACCTCCACGACTTCCGCCGGACAGAACATGCGGATCGGGTAGTTCGAGAATCCCATCCCCCGGCTGACGATGAGCCACGTGCCGCCCAACCGGTGCACCCCGGAGCAGTAGCGCCGGGGGAGGGTGTCGTGCTTGATGATCGGGACGCCGCCGGGCAGGCAGACCTGCCCGCCGTGCGTATGGCCGGCGAACTGGATGTCGGGGGCGACGTCGAACTCTTGAAGCTGGGTAAGCGCGTCGGGGTAGTGCGACAGGACGATGCGCGGGATGCGTTGCCGCTGCGGCGCGACGCGCCCGGTGCGCGGCTGGATGTCGAGCACGTGCTGCGTCAGAAGATCCTTGCGGTCGAGCCCCGCCAGCGCGATCAGCTCGATGCGCGCATCGCGCACCGTCACCGCGTGCGATCCGATCGGCAGCACGTTCACCCCGAAGCGCGCCACGCGCGGACCGATGAACTCCCCGTCGTGGTTCCCAATGACGGCGAAGATGCCGGCCCGGCTGCGCAGCCCCGCCACGAACCGCTCGACGAGCGGCATGGCCGGTCGGGCGTCGAACTTGTTCTCGACGAAGTCGCCAGTGATGAACAAAAGGTCCGGCACGTCGCGCTGCAGGCGCTGGTGCAGATCGTCCAGG
This sequence comes from Tepidisphaerales bacterium, assembly GCA_038233535.1. Classification (GTDB taxonomy): domain Bacteria; phylum Planctomycetota; class Phycisphaerae; order Tepidisphaerales; family Tepidisphaeraceae; genus DASYWJ01. Next base: position 3,561 of record JBBSLV010000276.1, read on the forward strand.
GCCGGGTGGTACGCCGACTTCAGGTGAATGTCCGAGAGTTGCACGATCCGCAGCCCGTCCAGCGCGGGCGGGAGTGAGGCGACGGGAAATTCGTAGCGGTTCCACTCGAATTGGCGAATCGCCCCCACCTGAAGCCACGGACCGCGGGCCGCAACGGGTGAAGCCGCTCGCACCGGCGCCGGGTCGGCACGCGCGGGCGCGGGCGTCGGTGTGGCGCGATTGAGGATGGCTTGGTTGCCGTTCATGCCTGCTTTGGGGGAAAGACCCGCCCGCTAAAGCGGGCTCGCCGCCGGGGACGCGGCGACTGTATCGGACGGTATCGAACGATCCTAGCCCCCGTCGTGAAAAGAGGATAACCTTGCGATGGGGGATCGAAACGGGCTAAGATGCGGCCCGTCCGGCGTGCTTGCGCACGCGGTTGTTTACGCCGGTTGTTTCGTCGCCGGCGAAGTCGAGGCCAAACCACCGATGATTCGTCCCCGCCGACGTCAATCCGCCCGCGCCCTCGCCTACGCCTTGTGGGCCAATGCGGCTTTGCTCGCGGGGATCCTCGTCGCGTTCGTTGGCCGGGGCAACGGGATCACGGGCAACGGGATCACGCTGACGCCCGCCGCGTTCGGGCAGGCGCAGCCGCTGGGGGGCGGGGGGTTGTTCATCATGCCGGCGCAGATGTCGAGCAACGTCTGGGGCTGCTACGTGATGGACATCGACGCGCAGACCCTGTGCGGCTACCAGATGACCGGCAGCCCGCCCGAACTGAAACTCGTCACCGCCCGCAACTTCCGCTTTGACCGTCAACTCGGCGCGCTCAACACGTCGCCGCCGCCCTCGGAAGTGCGGGCCATGCTGGAGAAGGAAAAGGCGAGCGACCGGGTCATCGGACGAGATGAGCCGACGCCAGTCTCGCCGGAAGTGAAGCCGAGGTCGGAGTGAAGAAGTGGGTTGAGTGGTGGGGTGGTGGAGTAGTGGAGTGAAGATGAAACGCATTGTCTTACTCCACCACTGCACCACCCGACTACTCCACCACGCATTGAGGAACACCCATGATGGCGAAAATGTTCTACACGCTGGACGAAGCCAAGAGCGCGCTGGGGCGCAACGAGGAAGAGATCAAGCAGCTGGCGCGCGAAGGGCGGCTGCGCGAGTTCCGCGATGGCCCGCGGCTGATGTTCAAGGCCGACCAGGTCGAGCAGCTCAAGAGTGAGCTGGGCGCCGGCGGCGGGGGGCGCGATCACATCGACCTCGGGCCCAGTGACAGCGGCGCGCCGATCGGGCTTGTTGACAGTCGCGGCCCCAGCGCCAGCGGGAGCGGCATCTCGCTCGTCGACTCCGACATGGGGCGCAGCCCCGGCGCGGGCATGCAGATGAACGACGACACCGCCCTGGCCGCGGACCTGGGGCTGTCCGGGTCGGTGGGTGGGATGCCTTCGCCCGGTCGTCCCGGGGGGACGATGAGCGGCACGGGGCTGGGCGGCAGCATGGGCGGGAGCCGCGCGGGCGTCAACGTTTTCTCCGCCGACGACTCCGTCGAGCACGTCGACCCCATGGCCCAGACCGCCATCAGCCAGGGCGTCTCCGATCAGCTCAACCTTGACGGCGTGGGTTCGGGTTCCGGGCTGCTTGACCTGACGCGTGAGAGCGACGACACGAGCCTTGGCGCCGAACTGCTCGATGAAATTGCTCCGGGCGCGACCCGCGCGGGGGGCACGGCCGCCGGCGACACCGGCGTCGGCACGGGGTTGGCCGGCCAAGCCGACACGCGCGGCGCGCGGAGCGGCGGGGTCATCGCCGTCGAAGCCCGCGACACCACCGCCGGCGCTTTCGGCGCCGCGGCGCTGGCGGCGTCGCTGTTCCTCCTCTTGGGCGGATTGGTGCTGACCAGCGCCGTCGTCGGCGCCCGCCCGGGCATCGTTCAGACGCTGATCGAGCAAGGATTCCTCATCGTCTTCGGCGTCGGCCTGGGGTTGGCGCTGATCTTCGGCATCGTCGGGTTGCTGATCGGCAAATCGGCGCGGTAGCGTGTGAAGCGGCGCCGCTTGCGGCGGGTGTTGTGCGGTCACGACGCAAA